>JBATDL010000537.1:0-3372 GCA_049663445.1 Candidatus Competibacter sp. | reverse complement strand
GTCCGCCGCGCATCCCCCAACTCCAGATCGTGAAACTCGGCCTGTGCCCAACTCATGCCCTATGCCCACCACTTGATGAAAAATTACATCTTAACAATGAGTTGGATTTGTGGGTAATCGGATGGGTTAGCCGAGGCCATCTCGACTTCCGTTACCCATCCGGGTGCGGATAACCCGTCCATCATGCGGGTCACGCCTTGAATCCGAGGCCGTAGGTCGGCCTCTGGCGCCGATGGCGGTTTTATGAAATATTCGGGTTAGTTTAGCTTGGTGATAAATATTCGTGTATTACACCCTCACAAACATCACCATTAAATAACAACGCTATGTGATAACCTGTTGCTTGCCATTGGAGAAGAGTCTTACCCTCTGGCATAGTGCTGAATGAAGTTGGTGAACCGACGGAAGCAATAATTTCTTGCCTAGATTTTCCGGCAATAGTACCTAGACTAGCAAACCTTTGGGCCAAGTCTTTCCCAGGCTGAGTAACATTTTGTTGTTGAATTGCAAAGCCGATTGCGCTCACAATGGAAATAATCACGATAACCCAAGTAAAGCCATCCATTTTCACCTCCATATTGCCTAACGTTAAGTAGACCCCCTAAAAAGGCGTAATAAATCCCACCTCGAAGAGGTATATTCCATCATGTCATCCTGAATCAGAGGGCTTTTGCGTGGGTTATCGAGAAAATCGCCCCCGAACGAATCGCCGAAAGCCCCCTCTCCATCGCCCGCATCATCCCAAACTCCGTTGTCATATTACAATGGGCTGTACCGAACAGCAGTGCCCGAACATGAATCCAGAGCGGATATGGTTTTTTGCTTAATTGCTCTCAGGAAGTGACATTGATCCGCATTTGTTTCCATAAGGCGGCTTTAGCGGTGGTCGTTGACTTCGCGGGTTTCTCCCCCAACCCTCGTTTCGCAGGTGGGGGAGGAATTAAACGGTTGCTACAAAGCAGGTCTTATAGGCGTGCCGCCATAACAGCCCTAACTCTGGCTGAAGGCTTGACCCAAATCGGAGAGGGGCAGGGTGTTCTTCAGACGCTGAAGCTTTCGCCGCAGCCGCACATTTCCTTAGCGTTGGGGTTGCGAAAGCGGAACCCCTCATTCAATCCCTCCTTGGCGTAATCCACCTCGATGCCATCCAGATAGGGCAGATTCTTGGTGCTGACCACGACCTTGACGCCTTGCGATTCGAAAATCTGATCGTCGGGGTTGATCGTATCCGCCAGTCCGACGGTGTACATATAGCCGGAACAGCCGGTATTGCGAACGCCCAGTCGCAAACCTTGGGCATTCGCCTGCTTGGCCAAGTAGCTGTGAGCGCGGGTGGCGGCTTTTTCGGTCAACGTGATTAACATGGCGGTTTCCTCTATGAGCAAGTGCGGGACTGATGGGTTTGAGTGACGGCCTCGGTTGGAGTTCGCGGCGCGGCCCAAGCACGCAGCGCCGCCTTGAGCGCGGTTTCGGCCAGCACGGCACAGTGCAGTTTGGCCGGCGGCACCTCCAGCGCTTCGACCAGTTCATCGTGCTGAAATTGCGCGGCTTCGGTCAGTGTCCGGCCCTGGATGCGTTCGGCCAGCAACGAACCGCAGGCAATGATCCAGGCACTGCCATAAGCCTTGAACCGGATGGCGCCGATCGTCTCCTGTGCGTTGATCCGTAACTGGAGTTGCAGGATATCCCCACTGACCGGTTCACCCACCCGCGCCGTCGTCACATCGAGTGAGTCCGGGTCCAAATCGCCGGCATGGCGGGGCTGCGTGAAATATTCCCGCGCGGGTGCGCTCAATTCCAGCATGGCCGCGCTCAGTTCGAAATTTCGGCATTCCGTTTCTGGTCGAGCGCGCCGTTGCCGTTTTGCTCGGGCCAGCCCTCCCGGCTGGCGGCCGAGTGCAGCTCGCAGCCGTTCAGCTCGGGTAGTTGCGGCGTGCCCGGTTCGATGCCCGCCTCCCGCAGCGTTTGGCAGAGCTGGCGGACAGCGCGATCCAGGGTATGGATATGATCCAGCATCTGGTTGATGGCGTGCGCCTCGGGATCGGGCATGTCGGGGGTGGTACCGTAGGCGTCGAAGCCCAGCTTACGGGCGATTTCCCGCCGCACGTCCGCGCCGCCGCCTGCTTCGACCACCCGGCCCGGTACGCCGACCACGGTGGCGTTGGCCGGCACTTCCTTGATGACCACCGAGTTGGAGCCGATGCGGGCGTTGTCGCCGACCTTGAAGGGACCCAGCACCTTGGCGCCCGCGCCGATGACGACATTATTGCCCAGCGTGGGATGACGCTTACCTTTGTTCCAACTGGTGCCACCCAGGGTGACTCCCTGATACAGGGTGCAGTCGTCGCCGATTTCGGCGGTTTCGCCGATGACCACGCCCATGCCGTGGTCGATGAAGAAGCGCCGGCCGATTTTGGCGCCGGGATGGATTTCAATCCCGGTCAGCCAGCGGGCCACAGTCGAAAACAGCCGTGCCAGCCACCGCAATCCAAGGTTCCAAAGCACATGATTGATCCGGTGAAAGACCAGGGCGTGCATACCGGGATACGCGGTGATGACTTCAAGCACGCTGCGCGCCGCCGGATCGCGGTCGAATACCGAGTTGATGTCTTCCCGCAGACGCTGCCAAAACACCATAGCCACCTATCCAAATCCAAAGGTTGATAAAGGAGCCGCTCGCGTGGTACGGCAGCGAGGGCGAAAGATTATAGCAAGCTGGCGCACGGACATAGCGTTACTCCAGACCATCGCCGCAACTCGGGTTTCGGAGTTTTGTATCGCGGGCACGCTTGCGGGTAACGGATATATGGCTTTGAACGATGCGTGGTTCTAAGATTGTGTTCGCGACGCAACGCGCGGTCCGACAAGCGGGTCCGGGCCGGAGCCGAACTTTGGTGAGAGTGGAGGGTAGCGATAGTGAAGCCGTGGATCAATGAAGAAACCATCAAGACTTGGACCGACGCCCAGAAACGTCTTTGGGAAAGCCTATGCTCTGCGGTGCCGTTCCAGCCACCGGTCGGGGTTGAAGCCTGGCGCGATACGTATTTGAAAAATCTGGCGACCTGGGAATCCGCAGTCAAGCAAACTCTGGAACAGGAAGCCGCCTGGGTCCAGCAATGGGTGCAGCGGGTTGCCCACGAAAAAGGAACGCCGGAAATGATGGCGTCCTGGGTGCGGCAGATGGAAGAAGTGTTGCAACGCTGGATTCAGTCCCAAAATCAGTGGTGGGACGAATACTTCGCGGTTTTGCGCCGTGGCGGCCTCGTCAAGCTGGATCAGGCCGATATCGAGGTGGCCGTGATTCCCGAGCCGGCCCCGGTGGCCGAATCGGCGCCGACGGCTTCCGAAAAACCGGCGAGCGCGCCGCCCAAG
>JBATDL010000536.1:0-3260 GCA_049663445.1 Candidatus Competibacter sp. | reverse complement strand
ATCCTCGACCGGCTGCGTGATGCCTTCTGTACGGCCCTGGAAGGCGCTCTGAAGCCGTTGGCAGCCCGAACCCTGGGCGAGATAGGGGTCGTAGTCGATTATCGCCGTGGCTGGCCGCTGGAGCCGTCTGAACGGGATTTTGTGGCGTGGTTGCGGGCAGGTCGCGGATCGGATCGCCTGCGGGGCCATACCCGGCTGGGGCCGCACCGGGCCGATTTCATCCTCCGGGTCGCTGGCCATCCGCCCGGCGCGGCGCTCTCCCGCGGTCAGCAGAAACTGCTGGTGATCGCGCTGCTGCTGGCGCAGGCGGAGCTGTACCGGCGTCGTCTCGGCGAGGCATGCATCCTGTTGATCGATGATTTACCGGCGGAACTGGACCCCGGCAACCGGGCGCGGGTGTCGTGTGCCCTGGCGGAGTTGGACACGCAGTTGTTCGTAACCGCCATCGAGCCGGGACTGCTGGATATCGCGCCCTGGCGGGCGACGAAGACCTTCGCGCTGACGGGCGGCGAGGTGCGCGAAATGATATAATCCTGCGTCTTTTGCGGCATTCGGGAAGCGGGAGTCATGAACCAGTCGTACACCTCATCGAGCATCACGGTCCTGGAAGGGCTGGACGCGGTCCGCAAGCGGCCGGGCATGTACATCGGCGATACCGATGACGGCACCGGTTTGCATCACATGGTGTTCGAGGTGGTGGACAACTCGATCGACGAAGCGCTGGCCGGCTACTGCACCGAAATCAGCGTGATCATCCACGCCGACGAAGCGGTGACGGTGACGGACAACGGTCGCGGCGTTCCCACTGACGAGCACTCCAAGGGCCGCTCCGCCGCCGAGGTGATCATGACCGTGCTGCACGCCGGCGGCAAGTTCGACGACCGCTCCTACAAGGTCTCCGGCGGCCTGCACGGGGTCGGCGTGTCGGTGGTCAACGCCCTGTCCGAGACGCTGCGTCTGACCATCCGCCGCGACGGCAAAATCCACCAGCAGGACTATCGCTTCGGCGTGCCGCTGGCGCCGCTGCGGGTGATCGGCGAGACCGATCAGACCGGCACCGAAATCCGCTTCAGGCCCAGCGCCATCTTTAGCAACATCGACTTCCACTACGACGTGCTGGCCAAGCGCCTGCGCGAGCTGTCGTTTTTGAATTCCGGCGTCCGCATCCGGCTGCGCGACGAGCGCACCAGCAAGGAAGACAGCTTCGAGTATCAGGGGGGCATCAAGGCTTTCGTCGAACACCTGAACCGTAACAAGACACCGCTGCACGACGATGTATTTTATCTAAACACCTCCCGCGACGAGATCCAGGTCGAACTGGCGATGCAGTGGAACGATTCCTACCAGGAAAACGTGTTCTGCTTCACCAACAACATTCCACAGCGCGATGGCGGCGCCCATCTGGCCGGCCTGCGCGGTGGACTGACCCGCACCCTGAATCAGTTCATGGATGCGGAAGGGATTCTCAAGAAAGCCAAGGTCGAGACCAGTGGCGACGATGCCCGCGAAGGACTGACCGCCGTACTGTCGGTCAAGCTGCACGATCCCAAGTTTTCGTCTCAAACCAAGGACAAGCTGGTGTCGTCCGAGGTTAAGCCGGTGATCGAGGCGGTAGTAGCGGAAAAGTTGCAGGAGTTTCTGCTGGAGAATCCCGGCGAGGCCAGGGCCATCACCGGTAAGATCATCGACGCTGCCCGCGCCCGCGAGGCCGCCCGCCGCGCCCGCGAGATGACCCGCCGCAAGGGCGCGTTGGACATCGCCGGCCTGCCGGGCAAACTGGCCGACTGCCAGGAAAAGGACCCAGCCCTATCGGAGCTGTTTCTGGTCGAGGGTGATTCCGCCGGCGGTTCCGCCAAGCAGGGCCGCGATCGGCGCTTCCAGGCGATCCTGCCGCTGAAGGGCAAGATCCTGAACGTGGAAAAGGCCCGCTTCGACAAAATGCTGGCTTCGGTGGAGGTGGGCACGCTGATCACCGCGCTGGGCTGTAGCATTGGTCGCGAGGAATTCAATCCCGATAAGCTCCGTTACCATCGTGTGATTTTGATGACGGATGCCGATGTTGACGGTTCTCACATCCGCACCCTTTTGCTGACGTTTTTCTATCGACAGATGCCGGAGTTGATCGAGCGCGGGCATATCTACATCGCCCAGCCGCCGCTGTACAAGATCAAAAAGGGCAAGCAGGAGCAATACGTCAAGGACGAGGGGGAACTCTCGACCAGCCTGCTGCAAACGGCGCTGGACGGCGCGGCGCTGACGGTCGGATCGGATGCGTCGGTGTTGGACGGCGGTGCGCTGGAAGAACTGGCTCGCGACCACATGCGGGTCATGGCGTTGATCCAGCGCTTGTCCCGCCGTTACGACGGCGCGTTGCTGGAGCAACTGGTGTACCAGCCGGCGCTGGACGGCGAGCGGCTGCGCGACGGTGATTCCTTGCGGGAATGGGCCGAAAGGCTGGTGGCGCGGCTGAACGACGGGTCGGGAGTCCGCTCGGTTTACGAAGCCACCATCGAACCGCCGGAGGAGGACGGGACTCACAGTGTGACCATCGCCCGTCGCACCCATAGTCTGGAACGGCGAATCCCGCTGACTGCGGAATTCTTTGCTTCCCACGAGTACGCCAGTCTCGTCCGGTTCGGTGCCAAGCTGGCGGGGGGGTTCGACCGGGGTGCGGAGGTTCGGCGCGGCGAGCGCGGCCAGTCGGTGCGGAGTTTCAGCCAGGCCATGGCCTGGCTGCAGGAGGAAGCCAAACGCGGCCAGCACATCCAGCGCTACAAGGGTCTGGGTGAAATGAACCCGGATCAGCTTTGGGACACCACCATGAATCCGGAGACCCGCCGTCTGCTGCGGGTGCGCATTGAGGACGCCGTCGCCGCCGACGAGGTGTTCACCACCCTGATGGGCGATCAGGTTGAACCACGACGGGATTTCATCGAGCAGAATGCGTTGGACGTGCTCAATCTGGATATCTAGCCGGTGCTGGCGGGTGGCTGGACGGCATGGTGGTTTTTTCCCGGACCGCCGGAGACGACGGCTTGCTTGCCCCGCGCGTCCAGCCAGCGCACGGTCCGCGTCATGGGTTCCGGTTGCAGGGTGATGTGGTGGATGCCGAACCGTCCGCCGAGCAGGGCGAGGCAGGCGTCGAGCACCGTTTCCCACTGGCGCAGATCCCGCACCACCAAATGAGCGGAAAGCATGACCTTTTCCGGCGCCACGCTCCAGATATGCAGGTCGTGCACCGAAATCACGCCGGGCAGGCG
>JBATDL010000535.1:0-4715 GCA_049663445.1 Candidatus Competibacter sp. | reverse complement strand
GCTCGTAGCGGTGCTGGAGATTGGCACGTTCGAGTTCGCCGCGCAGGTGCTCCAGTTCGAAGCGTGACCTAGCGTTTTGCCACCACAGAAAAATGCCGGCGGCACCGGCGCTTAGCGCAAACAGCAGCACGAAACCGATCCACAGCGCCAGCCAGCGGATGCGGGCCAGTTCGTCGTAACCGAGGTCCCGAATCACTTCAAGGTAGGCAACGGCGCCCAGCACCGCAACGATCATGATCAGGGCCACCGGCACGACGACCAGCGCCCAAGTGATCCGGGGAATGGGTGCGGCCATGCCAGCTTGGTCACCCGCTACATCGCGTTCGACTTCGATGCGGCGCAAGGCCAAGTACAGCAGCAGGGCGGTCACCGCAACGAAAACCCAATCCTTGACGGTTTGTATGCGGGTCAACGCCACCGGATCGACGCCCAGCCACAGGACGATCTGGTCGGATCCAAAGATCCAGAACGCTGCGCCCAGCGCGCAGATGAATGCCAAAAACAGCGATTGCGACATACCCATCCACATTCAGAGACGATGCTCGATCCACCACGGGTCATGCCACCCGGCGGCGAGCGGAATCCTGTGACTATAGACAATCGCAGGGATGGTTGCCGCCCGCTCTATTTCCAGCCCGACGCGGCAAGAATCCGCGCCACCGTCTCTTCGGATCCGTCCGGTGCGGCCAAATTCACTTGGTCGGCCTTGAACGCTCCGAGGTTCAGTAAGGCGCTGGCGACCGGAATTCCCGGCACCACCGGATACGCATCCGTCTGCGCAGCCAGCAGGCGCTGCGCGGCATCGCCGACCAGGAACTCCAGAAACTGCCGTGCCACATCCGCTTGCCGGGTATGGGCGGTCACGCCGGCGCCCGCGACATCGATGATGGCGCCCCAAGCGCCCTGATCCGGCCACACCATCCCGATTTGCCGCACCGCAATCCGATCTTCTTCCCGTTCCGAGCGCAAAATCCTCACGTAATCCTGGGTATTGACCACGGCAACGTCACAAACTCCAAGCACTAACGCTCGCATCTGATTCCGATCATTGCCTTGCGGTTCATTCGCCAGGTTGGCCGCCACGCCCTGAGCCCACTCCAGCGACCGTTCGAAGCCCCAATGCGCCAGCAAGGCCGTCAGTAGCGCGTGGCCACCGGCGTGCACCGAGACATCCATGCACAAACGCTTCCGCCAGCGTGACTCCGCCAGCGACTCATAACCGGTCAGTTCGGCCGGCGATACCCGCGCCCGCGCGTACAGCAGCACCCGCGCCCGCACAGTCAGGCCGTACCAGAAATCGTCGCTGTCGCGGTATTGTGGCGAAATCTGCATCGCCAGCGGTTTTGATCGCACCGCTCGCAGCAGACCCGCCTGCCTTGCCGCTCGAAGATCCGTGCTGTCCACCCCCAATAGTACGTCGGCCGTCGTGGCCATGCCCTCCGTACCCAAGCGCCGTAACAGCGCCTCGGGTTCATCGCGGACATAGCGGACGGCATGTCCCGTCTCCTGGGTGAACAATCGCAGAACCGGTGCCAGCAATGCTTCGTCCAGCGGACCGTGGACAGTCAGCTCCGCCGCCCACAGCGGTAGCCCGCCGCCCACTGCCAGCAGCAGGATTGCCAAGCCCCAGCGCCGGCCCGATCGCTGTCCGCAGTCGCTCATGGCCACGAATCCCGAGGATCGCCGGCCGGCGGCGCGCACACTTGATCAGCCCCTTGCCGTTTAGCCTGTCGCAGCCGCTCGGCGGCGCGCTCAAGCAGTCGGTCCAGCGATTCCGGTGGATGGTAGTAGGCCACGCTCGCACTGATCGTGAACGGCTGCGACAGCGCTTCGAACCGCAGTTCTTTCATCCGCTGGCGCATGCGCTCGGCCACCGGCCGCACGTCGTCGCCCGGTCGGATGGCCAACACCGCCATAAACATCCCGTCGTGCAGGCGTACCGGCACATCACCGGAGCGCAACACTATACGCAACGCCCCGGTCACCCGCCTCAGCACTTCATCGCTGGTCTTTCGGCCATACGCATCGCCAATTTGCTGGAAATCGTCGACATCGAACATCAGGACGGCAATGCCGCTGACCGGCCCCCGGTTATAGCGGGGCAACAACACACTGGTGGTATCCAGAAGATAGCGCCGGTTGTACAGACCGGTCAGCTCGTCGACGATATGCGATTCGCGCCGGCTCAACCGAAGATCGCGCCGCTTCAGCCCATACAACGCCAGCATCAGCGCCAGCAACCAGATCGCCACGACCGCCAGCATGTTGCGTGCGATGGCGATGCGGACTTCCTCATCAGGGGTCAGCACCCACACCTGCCAACCCCGGTCGAGCAATACACTGGCCTGAGCCAGATAGGTGACGGCAGTACCCGCAGCCGGCGTGGAATCCGGCGTTTGCGCGGCCGGGGTGACGCTATCCAGTTTGACGATCATGGCGGTTCCATTCCAGGCGCGCCCTGCCACCACACCCAGCGGCCGCAGTTCCAGATCCTCAAACTGGCGGTTGCGGACAATCTGTTCCCGCACTTGTGGTTCGAGCGGTTGCAGCGTCCGGAACCGCCACTCCGGACGGCTGGACAGAAAAATCACGCCCTGCTGGTCGGCGACCATAAACTCCATTTCCTCATCGAACAGCAAATGCTGCTGGCTGAAGTCGGTCTTGACCACCACCACGCCCAACACCTGATCATCCGCCATCACGCGGGCACTCGCGTAGTAGCCGATTACTTTGGAAGTGACTCCCAAGGCCACGTAGCGACCCGGATTTCCGCCCAGCGCTTGCCGGAAATAGGGTCGGAATCCATAATTCTGGCCAACGAAACTGTCGGACGCTTGCCAGTTGCTTGCCGCCACCGTCCAGCCTTGCGGGTTCATCAGGAAAATCACTGCGCCGCGCAGCAGCCGGCTCAGCTCTTCAAGCCGTTGGTTGGCCGCACGAATCCGTTCCGGCGAGCCGGGGTTGTGCAATAAATCGCGCAATTCACGATCATGGCCCAGCAGCTCGGGTACGACCTCGATATCGTGCAGTGCTTGCGTCAAGCCATTAGCATAGCTCTTAAGACGCTGCCCATTTTTCCAACTCATCTGCCGCAGGGCACCCTCCTCTGCCCAGTCGGCCGCCTGCCACAGCAGCAGTGGCAGCAAACCGACCAGACAGGCGATGACAAGCCAGCGATAAGGATGTGCCGAATACATATCTTTCAAGGAACATTGGCGGGGATAGGAAGAAGGTGGTCCGTCGAAGCCGGTGCACACGGCAGTGGCAAGCATAACAGCATCATCCTCCCCGCGCAGTGCGGATTGCCCGGCGCGGCGACCGCAATAACCCCCACGCGACGGCGCGCCTCCAACGGAGTTTCCCCATGCAACGCAGCGATATCCTGGCTTTTCTGGGCTCCCTCGGCATCACCGGTTTATTGCTCTGGGGGCTGGTGTACTTCATCAATGAATGGTGGGCGCGGCTGCCCAAGGCCGTCGCCCTGACCATTTGCATCCTGCTGGCGGTCATGGTGATCGGCTACCCCATCTACGCGCTGGCGCGCTGGTCGGATCGCTATCTGGCACGGATGCGGGAAGCCAAGATGCAAGAGGAGCGGAAGGATTAGGCGGAAACCGCGCCAGACCCCGGCAGCGCCGATCCACCTCATGTTTGCCCTGTTGCGGAGCTGGCTCCGCCGCTGCCGACTGGAGCGGACCCGCATTCCGGCCACCGCATGGTGGCCGGCCGTGGCGGCGCTGCCGCTGGCGGATCGCTTGAGTCCGACGGAACGGGAACGGTTGCGCGATCTGGCAACGCTGTTTCTACACGAGAAGGCACTGGAACCGGCCGGCGGTTTGGAGCTAACGCCCGAGATGGGGCCGCGCATCGCCGCCCAAGCCTGTTTGCCGATCCTGAATCTTGGACTGGACTATTACCGGGGCTGGAGTTCGGTGATCCTTTACCCCGAAGGTTTCCTGGCCCGGCATGAATACACCGACCCGAACGGCCTGGTCCACAGCGGCCACCGACCGCTGATCGGCGAGGCTTGGGAGCGCGGACCGGTGATCCTGTCCTGGGCCGATGTCGCGGCCAGCCCCGCAGAGCCGGGCTACAACGTGGTCATCCACGAAATGGCCCACAAGCTGGACATGTTGACCGGCGAGGTCAACGGCCTGCCGCCGCTGCACCGCGACATGACGGTGCGGGAGTGGAGCCGTGTTTTCAACGATGCATACCAGCGGCTGTGTCGGGAGGTGGACCGAGACCAGCCGACGGTGTTGAACCCCTATGCCGCCGACAGTCCCGGCGAATTCTTCGCGGTAATCAGCGAAGCCTTTTTTACCGCGCCCGACATGGTGATCGATACTTACCCGGAGGTTTACCGGCAGCTTCTAGCGTTCTACCGGCAGGATCCGCTGGCCGCGCCAAACGGTTAGCGGGCGCCTTCCAGCCGCACCCGACCCGCCTGATCAAGCACCGTGATCCGCGAAAACGGTGCATCCGGTACTTTAAGCGCAAGGCAGGGGCTGGTCACGACCTGCGCTTGCCGATAGCCCGGCGGCGGCTCGCGCCAGTTCACCCGCACCGACAGCACAGCATCCCGCACGGTCGCCGATCCGCTCGCCAGGCTCAGGCCGTAACCGGCCGAGGGCCGCGCGCCCATCGCGACCAGCAATACCCCCTCCCGGCCGAAATCCACCATCGGCAGGGGCGGCGGATTCACCTTTGGGCTG
>JBATDL010000534.1:0-2498 GCA_049663445.1 Candidatus Competibacter sp. | reverse complement strand
AGCCGCGCCGTCGTCGTCGATCATGCCGGGCGCATCGTCGATTTCCACCGCCGCGACCCGCTCCGCCCGGCCGTTGGGATTGCACACTTCGATGTCATACACCGCCTCGCCGTCCGGCAAGCGGTAGCGCAGGCTGAAACCCGGCCAGGCATCCGGGATGCGGGGCCGCAAGCGCAGGGTGTGTCCCTCGACCAGTTCCAGGCCGAGAATGGATTCCAGCATCACCCGCAGCAGCCAACCGGCCGAGCCGGTGTACCAGCTCCAGCCGCCACGGCCGACATGCGGGGGCGCTCCGTACACATCGGCGGCCACCACGAACGGTTCCAGCCGGTAGCGCGCCACCGCTTCGGGGGTCGAGGCGCGACTGATCGGACTCAGCATCTCCAACAGATGGACGGCCCGGTCGCGCCGGCCCAATTCCGCCAGCGCCCGTACCACCCACAACGCCGCGTGGGTGTACTGCCCGCCGTTCTCCCGCACTCCGGCGACATAGCCTTTGATGTAGCCGGGATCGTGCGGGGTGTGTTCGAACGGCGGCGCCAGCAAGCGGATCAAGCCCTCCTCTTCCGAGATCAGATGGCGCTCGACCGCATCCAACGCCGCTTCGGCGCGGGCCGGCGGCGCGGCTTGGGAGATCACCGCCCAAGCTTGTGCCAGCGCGTCGATTTGGCATTCATCGCTGGTTGCCGAGCCCAGCACCGCGCCATCGTCGTACCAGGCGCGGCGGTACCATTCTCCATCCCAACCGTCCCGATTGAGCGCCTCGGCCAGATGGCGGCGAAACGCGGCGTAGCGTCGCGCCCGATTGTGATCGCCGTGCTGGCCGCACACGCCCACGAACTCGCCGAGGATGTGGTAGAGAAAAAAGCCCAGCCAAACGCTTTCGCCGCGCCCGTCCCGACCGACCCGGTTCATGCCATCGTTCCAGTCGCCGCCGCCCATCAGCGGCAAACCGTGCGCGCCCTGGGTCAACGAGCGATCCAGCGCCCGGCAGCAGTGTTCGTACAGACTGGCTACTTCGTCCGCCTCGTCCGGTTCCAGGAACGCTTCGTCTTCGCCCGGTTCGAGCAGCCGCGCCTTGACAAAGGGCACCGGTTCGCCGAACAGGCTCCAGTCGCCGGTGGCGCGGGCGTAAAAAGCCGCCAGGCAAGGCAGCCATAACAGATCATCGCTGAAGCGGGTACGGACGCCCTGACTCAGCGGTGGATGCCACCAGTGCAGCACATCGCCCTCGACGAACTGGTGGGCGGCGTGCAGCAGCAACTGCTGGCGAGTCAGTTCCGGATCGTGATAGATCAGGGCGGCGGCATCCTGCAACTGGTCGCGAAACCCGAAGGCGCCACCCGACTGATAGAAGGCCGACCGGCCCCAAAGCCGGCAACTGAGCGTCTGGTAGGCCGCCCAGCCGTTGATCAGCAGATCGAGCGCCGGTGCCGGCGTTTTAACCCGTACTGCGGACAACCAGTCCCGCCAGAATCCCTGGACCTCGGCCAGCGCCGCCGCGATCGCGCCATCTTCACGGTAGCGGGCCGCCAGCCGGCGCACCTCGTCCCGGCCACCGGCTTCGCCCAGCAGAAAAGCCTGCTCCAGCGTCGCGCCCGGCTCCAACCGGATCGTGGTTTGCAGCACGAAGCAGGGATCGAGATCCGAACCCAGCCGTCCGCTCAGCATCTGGCCGCGCGCCAGCGCCGCCGGGCAGGCGGGGTTGCGGTGACGGCCGATAAATTCGGCGCGGTCGCCGCTAAAGTACAGCGGTACGCTATCGAGCGGCGCGACGGCGGCGAAGGCGATCCGGCCGGAGAATTCCCGATTGTGGTTTTCGGCCAGCAGGACGCCGGCGACCCCATCCCGCTCGATCCGCGTTCGGGTCGCTTTCTCGCCCGGCAACACGCCCAGCACCAGCCGGGCGTAGGCGAACAGGGATAGCCGGCGCGGCTGGCCGCTGGTGTTGCGCAGCCGGACCCAGGCGATCTTGACCGGATCCTCGCGCGGCGCGAATAGCCACAATTCCTGTTCCAGTCCCTGGCTGCAATGGCGGTAGCGGCTGTAGCCGAAACCGTGACGGATTTCGTAGGGCACTGGTTGCGGGATCGGGCCGGGCGCCAGCGACCAGAACGCACCGCTGTCCTCGTCGCGCAGGTACCAGGCCTCGCCGTGCGGGTCCAGCACCGGGTCGTTGTACCAGGGGGTCAGCCGGTTCTCGCGGCTGTTCTGGCTCCAGGTGCAGCCGGCGCCGGTCTCGCTGGCGATAAACCCAAACTGCGGGTTGGCGATCACGTTGCTCAAGGGCTGCGGCGGCAGGCGCGGACGCCCGTCGGGATTCGGCTGCAACTGGATCACGTATTCCGTACCGTCGGCGCTGAAGCCACCGTGGCCGTTCCAGAACTGGAGCAGTTCCTCGTCGAACGGGGGATCGGTCGCGGGCGCGGCGGGGAATACCGGCGGCAGGGCGACGGTTTTCGCCGCGATCCGGCGAGTTGACACCGGCTCGGTCGGGC
>JBATDL010000533.1:0-3158 GCA_049663445.1 Candidatus Competibacter sp. | reverse complement strand
GGTTTGCTCGATGCGGGTCTGCAAGGTGGGCAATTGAGCGCGAGTCTGCTCGGCGGCGGCCCGCGCCTGTTCGGTTTCCAGCGAGGTGACCAGACCGGCCTGTAGCCGCCATTGCGTGAGCTGCAAGGTCTCAAGCTGGCTGGCCAGGTTGTCGCTGGCAATCGCCAACAATGCCTGACTGCTACGCAGGGTGATGTAGCTGAGCGCCACTTCTGCGGCGATGGAGACCTGTACATCGCCCAAACTCGCAGCGCTGGCCAACACCGTGGCTTCGCTGGCGGCCAATGCACTGCGGTTGGCGCCGAAGATGTCCAGTTCCCAGCTCGCGTCCAGGCCGACCTTGAAGCGGTTGGCGCTGTGGCCATCGGCGCGACTGCGCTGTGCCGATGCGGAACTGTCTACCGTCGGCAACAGAGCGGCGGCGGTGACATCACGCAGCGCCCGGGCCTGTTGCAAAGCAGCTTGGGCACTGTTGACGCTGGTATTGGCCCGCAAGGCTTGGGCTACGAGGTCGCTGAGTAGGGGGTCGTTAAAGCGTGACCACCATTGCGCCAGCGAGGGGTTACCGGTCATTGCCGAGATATTGGCGGCAGACCATGCGGCGGGTATCTCAATCGCGACTGGCGCGGTCGGCTGAGGCGCTATCGCGGCGCAACTGCATAGAATCAGCAGCAGGCCAGCCACTCCGGTGGGGTGACTGATTCGATGCAAAGCGTCGTTGCAGCAGCCAACGGGAAGGTCTTGATGGTCAGAGCCAGCATCAGGCATCAGTGGTGTCTTTCCGCAAGTGTTGGCGGCTTTGCCATCGCAGGGGCGCGATGAACAGGATGATACGCGCTTGCTTCCGAGGCGATCTGTGCGGTAGCGAACGGTACGCTACCGTACAGACAGCGTACTGCGGTCCAGTTATACCGTTTCTGAACAGGATTGAGCTGTTAGCCCAACATCCTGGCCTCAGTGGCGAGTTCGGTGATGTTCGAGGCCGTCTATATTCCCGGCGGCCCCCACCGGCACCCGCGTAAATTCAGGAGCGTGTTCAAGATGAAAACAATGTCCGAAAGATTTGATGTGGCGATCATCGGCGCGGGCACTGCGGGACTGGCGGCGCTGCGCGAGGTGCAACGCACGACCCAGAACTGGGTCCTGATCAACGACGGGCCATTCGGCACCACCTGCGCGCGAGTCGGCTGCATGCCGTCCAAGGCGCTGATCGCGGTCACCAAGACCTTTCATCAGCGGAACTTCCTGGCGGCCGCCGGGATTGCCGGGACGGAATCGCTGAAAGCGGATCTGCCCGCCGTGCTGCAACATGTGCGCAAGCTGCGCGACGCCTATGTCGGCGGCGTGCTGAAGATCACCGATGAACTGGGTGAGCGGGTGATCGCGGGCCGGGCGCGGTTCGTCCAGCCCGACACCCTGGAAGTCAGCGACCGGCGTTTACACGCCCGGCACATCATCATCGCGACCGGCTCGCGCCCCATCGTTCCTCAACCCTGGCAGGCGTTGGGCGAGCGCGTATTAACCAGCGATACCTTGTTCGAGCAGGAGACCCTACCGGGCCGCATCGCCGTGGTCGGACTGGGCGCGCTTGGGGTGGAGATAGCCCAGGCGCTCGCCCGACTGGGGATCGTCGTGACGGGCTTCGATGCGGCCGAACACGTCGCCGGTCTGAGCGACCCGACGGTGAGTGCGTGCGCCATCGATATTCTGTCCGGGGAATTTCCGCTGCACCTCGGCCAGTCGGCCGAGTTGAGCGGGGAGAGCGATGGCGCAATCCAGATCAGCGCCGGATCGACGCATGTGGTGGTAGACGCCGTGGTCGCTTCGCTGGGGCGCCGCCTCAACCTGGATGGGTTGGGACTGAAGGAGATCGGGGTCGCACTCGACGAACACGGCTTGCCGCCGTTTGATCCGGGTACGCTGCGCATCGCGGGCGTCGAGATCTCGATCGCCGGCGACGTCAATGGGATGCGGCCGCTGCTACACGAAGCCGCCGACGAGGGTTATATCGCCGGCTACAACGCCCTGCGCGATACGCCCGTGTGCTTCGCCCGGCGGGTTCCCCTGGGCATCGTGTTTTGCGATCCCAACATCGCCATGGTCGGGCAACGATTCAAAGATTTGGATCAAGATCAAACCGTCGTCAGCGAAGTCGACCTGAAAGGCCAGGGCCGGCTCCGGATGGAGGGCGCTGACCGGGGCCTGATCCGGCTTTACACCGACGCCCAGCGGGGCAACTTGCTCGGCGTCGAGCTGTGCTGCCCGCACGGTGAACATCTGGCCCATTTACTGGCTCTGGCGATCCAGCAAGGACTCACGGTTCGGGAGTTGCTGCGCATGCCGTTCTATCACCCGGTGGTGGAAGAGGGTTTGCGCAGCGCGCTGCGTGATGCCGCCGGCAAGCTGTCCGATGACCTGACGCCCGATTTGGCCCGTTGCGGCCGGCTGGGGGCTGAAGCGCTCGAGTGAGGTCGTGCGTTATAAAAAGACACTCTGTGCGATATCGTACAGAGCTTCCAAGCTGAAAAGCGTACCGTGGATACATATTCCAGTCGATTCGGCCGCAGGTTCCGGGCGATTCGGCCGGACCGACGAAGCGCAGCGACGCAGGGCGTCTATTATTGGGACTTGATCAGCAATAGCTCGGACAGTTTTTGAGGGGATCGGGTTGATAGGGTAACGGTACCGGGTCATTTTCAATAGGATGAGATAGCTACAAATCAATCTTGCTGATGAATGACCCGATGCCGCTGCTGATTGACTGTGCTGTCGACCCTGAAATTCAGCCAATCCTTTCGGAAGTTTCTGAACGAATTGTTGGTGCTCTTGTTGATCGTGCCGGGGCGGGCGACGTTTCGGAATCTGAGTCGCCACAGTGAGTATGACGGGGAGATCTTTAGAGGACATCCGGCACAAAATGTGCCTAGGGTTTGAACCGCCCCGACAACCCCGCGCCGATGACGATCACTACCGCAATTCGACCGTACCCTGATCCCCATCCCCAACGCCGACCTGGCCGAGCGCAACATCGTCAATCTCAGTGCCTGTGAGAAGTTCTTGTTACAGCAGCGATTCGCGTTGCGCTACGAGACCAGCGACGACCAATTGCGTTACCTGCTCGCCAGGCTGAGCGAGCTACTACACAGTCACCCCAAGAC
>JBATDL010000532.1:0-1611 GCA_049663445.1 Candidatus Competibacter sp. | reverse complement strand
GTTGGGGGGCGCGAAGGCGCGTTCGAACAGGTGTGCGACCGGGTGTGGCAGGGTGGCGAGCGGCAAGGTGTGCGGCGGTGGCTCCATCGAGCGGGCGGCGGCGTGCTGGCCGAAGGCGAATCGACATTCCTTGATAGCGCGTTCGATCGGCATGTCACCCTTGCCCCAATAACGGCCGGCGAAGGGATGGCGCCCCATGAACAGCAGGTGAAAGCACAATAGCGCCAAGCCGAAGGCGTCATGATCCGGGGTACGTCGCAGTCCGTGAAATGGCCGGCCCTGCAATTCCGGCGCGGTGAACTGTGGCACGCCGACATCGCAGGAGAACAGCCGGCTGCCGGTGTTGATCTGGAAGGAATCGCAATCGATCAGCTTGACCAGCGCCTGGGCCGAGACCACCACGTTGCCGGGATTGACGTCGCCGATGACGTGGCCACGGGCGTGGATGGTCTCGAACGCGCTGGCCAGATTGCGGGCGGCATGGATCAAAAAGGACCAGTCGGCCTGCGGGAAAGCCCGCTTGCGGTGCGCGGGGCCGTACAGGCTGTGGATTTCCTGGTAGCCGCTGACCTTGGGCATGACGAAGCCGCACACCGGGCCGGTCGGATGGGCGCGCAGCACGTCTACCGGCCATGCGGCGATTTCCAGCAGGCTGGGATGGGCTTGCCGGGCCATCCCCTCCAGCTTGAGCGCTTTGTCGGCGCTGACGGTCTGGTGGTAGATCTTGGCGACGAAGCCGGGCCGGCCGACCATGTCATGGACCGTGCCTTCCCCACCGCGCCCCAGCGCCTTGCTCAGCTCGACGGGGTGGCCAGCGCCGCTATACAGCCTCGTCACCGGATTCTTCCCGAAGCTCGGATTCGGGGGGCGCTTCCTCGCCCTCGTCCGCCGGGAAGGAAGACGTCCCTGTGTCCTCGGCGGCGGCTGCGTCCTTGTCGCCGCTCGAGGAGGATGTGGGGGGAAGGGGAGGGGCGTTCGCGCCGCCGGCGTCTTCGGCGGATTCCGCCGCCGCCAGACGGGTGGCCAGGATCAAGGTCTTGTCGTCGTGGGTACGCTGGTTGATCGCTGGGTCGGCGAGTAGGCGTTCCAGCGCGGCTACCAGTGCCGCCGGACAGCCGATCTCGGGATGTTCGCGCAAGCGCTGGAACAGTGGGCGGAAAAACGGTTCGTGAGCCTGACGAGTTTGATAGTGCAGCGCCAGTCGTTGCAGGCCGTCGGTCAGCAGCGCGATTTCGACAACGGGTTCGCTCAGGATCGCGCATTCGAGATGGGCGGCGGCGGCAATGTCGGTGACAAAGTAGGTTTCGTTGGCGTACTCGCCGGTCTGTGGCCAGAATACCGGCCGGTAACCCTCGTCCGGGGCGCCGATCACGATGGCTCCGTCGCCGATTTGCAGGAACAGCGCGCGGTCGGCGGCCACCACCGCACCCAGCAGAGTGCAGGCGAATTCCCGTATCGGTTGTCCCGTGTCCGCCGCGAGGCGCTCCAGCGCGTTTCGAACCTGTTGGAATAGTTTTTCGGCCACGGTTGGCGTCCAATCCCCGTCGATAGGGGCCGCCGCCAGCCAGGCCGCGCATTCGGCCAACAGGGTCTGGCAGGCCAGCTCGGCGC
>JBATDL010000531.1:0-1672 GCA_049663445.1 Candidatus Competibacter sp. | reverse complement strand
GGCGATGCGCCGGGTCAGCACTCGGGTTTTGCCGCTGCCGGCCCCGGCCAGCACCCGCAAGGGCCCCAGCGGCGCTGTTACCGCCGCACGTTGGGGTTCGTTGAGATCATCGAGTATCCAGGAAACGTCCATGGCTGGCGATTCTAGCAAAACCGAACGACCCTTATACTGTGCTACACAGTCCATGTTGTTTTAGGATGCCGGCACTCTCTGGCCGCCGCCGGCTCCAAGCGCCAGCGTTCTTCAACTTACGGAAAGTGCCGCACGCATGAAAATCACGATTTTTGGCTCCGGCTATGTCGGGCTGGTCACCGGCGCCTGCTTCGCCGAAGTGGGCAACGACGTACTGTGCGTGGATGTGGATCCGCGCAAGGTCGATATGCTGCAACGGAGCGAGATCCCCATCCACGAACCAGGCCTCGACGAAGTCGTGCAACGCAACAGCGCCGCCGGCCGGCTGCGCTTCACCACCGACTTGGCCGAGGGTGTCGCTCACGGCCTGTTCCAGTTCATCGCCGTCGGTACTCCGCCCGACGAGGACGGTTCCGCCGACTTGCAGCATGTGCGCGCCGTGGCCCGCTCCATCGGCCAGCACCTGGAGGAGTACCGGGTGGTGATCAACAAGTCCACCGTGCCGGTGGGCACCGCCGACATGGTGCGCGAGACCATCGCGGAAGTGCTCGCCGAACGCGGCAGGGATATTCCGTTCTCGGTGGTCTCCAATCCGGAATTTCTCAAGGAAGGCGCGGCGATCCAGGATTTCATGCGCCCCGACCGCATCATTGTCGGCAGCGACGATCACCGCGCCACCGTGCAGTTGCGCAACCTGTACGCGCCGTTCAACCGTAATCGCGACCGGCTGATCGAGATGGACGTGCGTTCGGCCGAGCTGAGCAAATACGCCGCCAACGCCATGCTCGCCACCAAGATCAGCTTCATGAACGAGATCGCCAACCTGGCCGAGCGGCTCGGTGCCGATATCGAAAAAGTCCGGGTGGGCATCGGTGCCGACCCGCGTATCGGCTACCACTTCATCTATCCGGGCGCGGGATACGGTGGTTCCTGTTTTCCCAAGGACGTCAAAGCCCTGGAATACACCGCCCGTGCGGCGGGCTACGAGGCCGCGCTGCTGCAAGCGGTGGAAGCGGTCAACGAGCGACAGAAGAACGTGCTGTTCGACAAGATCCGCCGCCACTTCCGGGGCGAGCTGCGCGGACGGACCTTCGCCGTCTGGGGATTGGCGTTCAAACCGGGCACCGACGACATGCGCGAGGCGCCCAGCCGCAACCTGCTGGAGGCGTTGTGGAATGCCGGTTGCGCGGTGCGCGCCTACGATCCGGCGGCGATGGGCGAGGCCCGACGCCTCTATGGCGAGCGGCCCGATTTCCATCTGTGCGAACAGCCGATGGCCGCGCTAGCCGGCGCCGACGCTCTGGTCATCGTGACCGAGTGGATTCTGTTCCGCAGCCCCGACTTCGCCGCCATCCGCCAGGCACTCAAACAACCGGCGATCTTCGACGGCCGCAATCTGTACGATCCCGATGACTTGCGCGAACAGGGCTTCGCCTATTACGCCATCGGCCGAGGTGAAAAAGCATGATCGTCCCCGTCATTCTATCCGGCGGTAGCGGTACCCGGCTATGGCCGCTGTCACGCGAAGCCTATCCCAAGC
>JBATDL010000530.1:0-7146 GCA_049663445.1 Candidatus Competibacter sp. | reverse complement strand
GGATAATGGGTCGCACAACCCTCATCCGGGGCCACTGCCTGGCCGCTCGCCAGTTCCAGCACCCAGTTGTGCAATGGACAGGTCACTCGATGACCATGGACGATGCCTTGTGACAACGGCCCGCCCTTGTGGGGACAACGGTCCCGCAGTGCGAAAACCTGGTCGTCGGCGGCGCGGAAGACCGCGACATCGCCGTGCGGGGTTTGCACCACCCGCGAACCCAGGCGAGGAATCTCGTCCAACGCGCCGATTTCGTGCCAGTCATGCATGATGTTCTTTCCTGAAGTGGCCGTTCCCAGAGGGAGAGGGTTAGGGAACTGATGGATGCCCTCACCCTCAACCCCTCTCTCTGGGAAAAGGGAGTCTGTATTTAACCGATCTGCCGCAAGGGCTGGAACTCGTGTGCGTCCACCCGACCGCTGGCGCGTTCCGCCCAGGGATCGACTTGCGCGTATTGTTGCGAGTCCAGAAACCGTTGGTGCAACGCCCTACGACCCTCGCCATCCTCAACGATGTGCTGCTTGACGTAAGCCAGTCCAACCCGCTCCAGCCACGGCGCGGTGCGTTCCAGATAGCGCCCTTCCTCACGGTAAAGCTGCATGAACGCGCCAGCGTATTCCATCGCTTCTTCTTCGGTGGCAACCTTGCACAACAGTTCGGTGCCACGCAGCTTGATGCCACCGTTGCCGCCGACATGCAGTTCATAACCGGAATCGACGCACACCACCCCGAAATCCTTGATCGTTGCCTCGGCGCAATTGCGTGGGCAGCCGGACACCGCCATCTTGAACTTGTGCGGCGTCCACGAGCCCCAGCTCATCTTTTCCAGCTTGACCCCGAGGCCAGTCGAATCCTGCGTGCCAAAGCGGCACCAGTCAGAACCGACACAGGTTTTCACCGTGCGCAACGATTTGCCGTAAGCGTGGCCGGAGACCATGCCGGCGGCGTTGAGATCGGCCCAGACTTTCGGCAGATCCGCTTTCTTGACCCCAAGCAGGTCGATGCGCTGGCCGCCCGTGACCTTGACCGTCGGAATCTGGAACTTGTCGGCGACATCGGCGATAGCGCGCAGTTCCTTGGGGTTAGTCAAGCCGCCCCACATGCGCGGGACGACCGAGTAGGTGCCGTCTTTCTGAATATTGGCGTGGACCCGCTCGTTGATGAAACGCGATTGCGCGTCATCCCGCGCTTCGCTCGGCCAAGTGGCGATCAGATAGAAATTGAGCGCGGGCCGACAGGAATGACAGCCATCGGGCGTCTTCCACTCCAGAAAATCGAACACCGCCCGCAAGCTGGTCAGATGTTGCTCACGGATGGTTTTGCGCACATGATCGTGGCTGTACTCGGTGCAGGGGCACAGCGGTTTTTCCTTGGACGTCTTGGAGTAATCGCCGAGCATCGCCGTCAACAACTGCTCCACCAGCCCGGTGCAGGAACCGCAGGATGCCGAGGCTTTGGTATGGGCGCGGACTTCTTCCAGAGTGAACAGCTTCTGCGTGGTGATCGCCTTGACGATGGTGCCCTTGCACACCCCGTTGCAACCGCAGATTTCCGCCTCGTCGGCCATGGCCAACACATTGTTACCGCCGTGGCCGGCGTCGCCCAGGTGCGCCTGACCGAACAGGATGGAATCGCGGAAGCCGCTGACGTCGGTATTTTCGCGCAGCAATTGAAAATACCAATTGCCGTCGATGGTATCGCCGTACATCACCGCACCTTGCACCCGGTTATCCTTGACCACCAGCTTCTTGTACACCCCCCGCGCCTGATCGCGCAGCACGATTTCATCGCAATCGGGGCCACCACTGAAGTTGCCGGCGGAGAACAGGTCGATGCCAGTGACCTTGAGCTTGGTCGAGGTCACCGAACCGCGATAGCGGCTGATCCCATAACTGGCGAGGTGGTTGGCGCACACCCGCGCCTGCTCCCACAATGGCGCCACCAGACCATAGGTCTGGCCGCGATGCTGCACGCATTCGCCCACCGCATAGATGCGTGGGTCGTAGGTCTGCATCGTGTCGTTGACCACAATGCCACGTTCGCAGTGAATCTTGGATTGTTTGGCCAGATCGGTGTTGGGGCGAATGCCGACCGCCATGACCACCAGATCGGCGGGAATTTCCAGCCCATCCTTGAAGCGCACCCCTTTCACCCGCTCCTCGCCGAGAATGGCGACGGTCTGCGCACCCATCAGGAAGCGCAAACCCCTTTCTTCCAGACTGGCGCGCAACATCGCCGCTGCTTCGATATCGAGTTGGCGCTCCATCAGCACATCGAGCAGATGGACCACCGTGACTTCCATGCCTTGCTTCATCAGGCCGTTGGCGGCTTCCAAACCGAGCAAGCCGCCGCCAATCACCACCGCATGTTTCTTACCCACGCGAGCAGCGTCCAACATAGCGTGGACATCCTGGATATCGCGGAAAGTGATAACCCCGGACAGGTCATTGCCGGGTATCGGAATCATGAAGGGCTGAGAGCCGGTCGCCAGCAACAACCGGTCATAGGGAACCATCGTGCCGTCGGCGGTGATCACCTGTCGGCGGGCGCGGTTGAGGGTCACCACTTCCTTGCCGGCGTGCAGGGTGATGTCGCGCTCGGCGTACCAATCCAGATCGTTGATCATAATCTGGTCCACAGTCTTCT
This sequence comes from Candidatus Competibacter sp., assembly GCA_049663445.1. Classification (GTDB taxonomy): domain Bacteria; phylum Pseudomonadota; class Gammaproteobacteria; order Competibacterales; family Competibacteraceae; genus Competibacter. The sequence goes on along the minus strand of JBATDL010000530.1, from coordinate 4,500 downwards.
CGCCCGCCAGCACCGGCGACAGCAAAATGCGGTTGTAATTGCCGTAAGGCTCGGCACCGAACACGGTAATGTCGTATTTATCGGGAGCGATAGTGAGCAATTCTTCCAGCGTGCGCATCCCGGCCATGCCGTTGCCGACTAAAACCAGTTTTTCTCTCATTGAAGGGTATCTCGCCTTGCAAATCGGTTGGCGGCGCGGCCAAATCGATGTTGCCGCACCATGCTGATCCTAGCATATACACGGATTGTGCCATTACTAACCAAATAACCTATAACAATGATTTTATTTATTTTTTTATAGAAAGAACAAGCGATTGTTCCCAGTATCGCACTGAAAATGCCCGCCCCAGCATGAGTCAGTTGCACAATGGTGCGACGCAATACAAGTCTGATGCACTGTTTTGGGATGCTTTCAATAAATAAACTTTATAAATAATACGTTACCGTACTTGGATTGATTTTTGCTTAACAGACCACACCTTCAACCCTGTGGAGCATGGCCTTGTGAGCATCCCGAAACTCAATCTGTTCTCTTTCAGCGGCAACATCCGCACCTTGCACCTCGGGTGGATCGCCTTTTTTATCAGCTTCTTCGTCTGGTTCAACCATGCGCCTCTAATGGCCTCGATCCGCGAGTCCCTTGGGCTAAGCGATCAGCAGGTCAAAGTGCTGTTGATCCTCAATGTCGCCTTGACGATTCCCGCCCGCATCATCGTCGGTATGCTGGTGGATCGCTTCGGGCCACGCATCATGTACTCCTTCTTGCTCGCCATCTCCAGCGTGCTCTGTGTCTTTTTCGCCATGGCGAACAGTTTCGAACAGATGGCGCTTGCCCGCTTCCTGCTGGGTTTCGTCGGCGCCGGTTTCGTGATCGGCATTCGTCTGATCGGCGAATGGTTCCCGGCCAAGCAGGTGGGGTTGGCGGAAGGCATTTACGGCGGCTGGGGCAACTTCGGCTCGGCGGGCGCTGCCTTGGCGCTGCCTGGTATTGCGCTGCTCTTCGGCGGTGCGGACGGCTGGCGCTACGCGCTGGGGCTGACCGGCGTCATTGCACTGATTTATTCCGGCATCTTCTACATGACGGTGCGCGACACCCCAAAAGGTTCGACCTACTTCAAGCCCAAGAAGATGGGCGCCATGGAAGTCACCAGCAAGGGCGACATGGTGCTGTACATCATCATGAATATCCCTATGTACGCCACCTTGGCGCTGTTGACCTGGAAGCTGTCCCCGGCCAATCTGGGTCTGCTCGACACGACTATCTCCACGGGTATCTACATTGCTCTGGTCGTCCTGTTCGCCTACAACGTCTACAAAATCATTCATATCAATCGTGAGGCACTCTCCCAACCGGTACCGGAAATTCACCGCTATAAGTTCAAGCAGGTCGCGGTGCTGAACCTGGCCTATCTGGTGACGTTCGGGTCAGAACTGGCGGTCGTGTCGATGCTGCCGCTGTTTTTCAAGGACACCTTCAATCTGTCGCTGGTCCAGGCGGGCTTGCTGGCTTCAGGCTTCGCCTTCATGAACCTGGCGGCGCGTCCGGGTGGAGGTCTGATTAGCGATCATTTTGGTCGCAAGAAAACCTTGAGCATCCTGATCCTGGGTTTAGCCGTGGGTTATTTCGTCCTGAGCCGGATCGATTCATCCTGGTCGCTGACCTTGGCCGTGATCGCGACCATGGCCTGCTCCTTCTTCGTGCAGGCGGGCGAAGGCGCGGTGTTCGCCATGGTGCCGCTGATCAAGCGCCGCATGACCGGCCAGATCGCCGGCATGACTGGGGCCTACGGTAATGTCGGCGGAGTGCTCTTTCTCACCGTGCTATCTTTCGTAGATGCTTCCACTTTCTTCATGGTGATTGCTGCTTCGGCGGTGGTGGTATTAGGCATTGTACAATGGCTCGATGAACCCGCCGGCCAGATCGCCGAGATCATGCCCGACGGCACCGTGCAAATGATAGACGTCGCTTGAAGGATGGCATGACCCGCACCCTGCAAATCCGCCTCGGTCAATTTTCCGACCGGGGCGTTAAACCCGCTAATGAAGATTTTCACGGTGCGCTCATCCCGGAAGGCGAGACGCTGACCCTGAAAGGGGCCGCTTTCGCGATCGCTGACGGGATGAGTTCCAGCGAGCTAGCCCGATTGGCGTCTGAATACGCCGTCAAAAACTTTCTTAACGATTATTTTGCCACCCCGGACTCCTGGACCGTCCGGCATTCCGCCGAGAGAGTGTTGAGCGCTCTCAACCGCTGGTTGTGCGGACAGGGTGCGTCACTGCGTGATCCATCACGGGGCATGGTGACCACATTCAGCGCTCTGGTGCTGAAATCCACCACCGCGCACGTCTTCCACATCGGCGACACCCGCATCTGGCAGTTGCGCGACGCCACGCTGGAGCCGCTGACGCAGGATCACCACAGTTGGGCCAGCGCCCAGCGGGTTTACCTGAATCGGGCGTTGGGCATCGACACCCACCTGGAAATCGACTACCGCAGCCTGCCGGTCGAAATCGGCGACCTGTATTTATTCACCACCGACGGCGTTCATGAATATGTGCCGCCCTTGCAGATCAAGCGCCTGATCGGCGAGCACGGCGATAATCTTGACGCCGCCTGCCGCGCCCTGACCGCTGCCGCCCGTACTGCCGGTAGCCCGGATAACCTGACCTGCCAATTGCTCTGCATCGATGATCTGCCGATACCGGATGCTGACTCAGTCTTTCGGGAACTGACCGAATTACCGTTTCCGCCCGCGTTGGAGCCGGGCATGATCCTGGACGGCTATCGCATTCTGCGAGAAATTCACGCCAGCCCGACCAGCCAGCTTTATCTGGCGCTCGATGAGGATTCCGGGAAACAGGTGGTGTTGAAAACGCCGTCGGTGAATTTCGAGGACGATCCGGGCTATCTGGAACGCTTCCGGCACGAGGAGTGGGTGGGTCGGCGTATCAACAGTTCTCATGTGCTGAAAGTGATCGAACCGGTGCGACGACGACGCTTTCTCTATCATATTTTGGAGCATCTGGATGGCCAAACCTTGCGGCAATGGATGGCCGATCATCCGCATCCTCCACTGGCCAAAGCACGGGAGATTTTGCAGCAGATCGCCTGCGGTATCCGCGCTTTTCACCGGCTGGATATGCTGCACCGGGATTTAAAACCGGAAAATATTCATATCGACCGCCATGGCATCGTGCGAATCATCGATTTCGGCTCAGCGAAAATCGCCGGCATCGCCGAAATCGCCTCGCCGATCGTCCAGAGCGATTTGCTGGGCACCAAGAACTATGTCGCGCCGGAAATTCTGTGCGGCGAATCGGCCACTACCAGCACCGATTTGTTCGCCTTCGGTGTAATCGCTTATGAATTACTGACCGGTCATTTGCCTTACGGCGAACGGTTGGGGCGAGAAATCAACGCGAAATGGATGGCTCGGCTGCGCTATGCCTCCGCTCGAAACGAACGGCCGGATTTGCCAGTCTGGGTGGATGGGTCCTTGGAAAGAGCCGTGCGGCTTGACCCGAAACGCCGCTATGTAGTCGAGACGGAGCTGATCTACGATTTACGTTATCCCAACCCGGAGTTTATCGAGCGTCCCGTTCGACCTTTGCTGGAACGTAATCCGGTCGGCTTTTGGCGCGGGGTGGCTCTGTTTTCACTGCTTGGGAATTTGATGCTGCTGTATTGGCTGCATCGTGGATGATGTGTTCAAGATCGGTAAGATTCATCGGTTGAGAAGTGGCCGTGATTCCAGCAGACGACGGCTCCGAACGTCGACATAATATCTTCGTCGAGCGCCTCTGGCGGAGCGTCAAGCACGAGAGCGTGTATCTGAAAGGCTACGCGGGCCTGCCGGAATTACTGGTAGGGCTGACCCACTACTTCGAGTTTTACAACACGGAGAGAAGTCACCCGTCGCTGGGCTACCTCACACCGGACGTGGTCTACCGGACCGCCGTCGGCGAGGGCGCCAGGATCGTGGATCAATTCAGCGGGAAGGACACCGCTCTCCAGGAACCCGTCGAAATAGAACCGGGGCAGCGCCGTTCTGCTGCAAATGGTCCGCTACCCTCTTAAAATCGAGTAAAATCGAGCCGGATTTGTCTTGACCTGGGGTCCACTTAACTGTGCCAGGCAGCCGGTGAAGGCGGCGCTGGTGAATGGGCTGCCCTGATCGGAATAGAGGTCATGTCCGTGCTCCAGACTTGATTCGGCGCCGCGACCGTCACACCCCGCAACAGGTACGGATACACTCGATGGTCGGCCCGTGGTTGCCCGGTAGTACCCTCCGCTGCGCGCCAGCGCTAGAGCGTTGACCGGTTTGGAGCCTCAAGCGGCCAAACGCGCAATGGGTTCACCATCATTAGCCGCTCTGTCTGCTGGGAGAGGGCCTGTGCCTGTTCGAGGTTTTGGATCGCACAGACCCGCCGTAAGTGATAGGTGTTTTTGCGGGTACCGCAATACCGGGCCTCATTCCCTTGGCGCTGGCTGACATGGGC
>JBATDL010000529.1:0-3162 GCA_049663445.1 Candidatus Competibacter sp. | reverse complement strand
GTGTCGGGTAGGCTGAAACGACGATAGAAGCTGCCGCAGGGCCGCTCGACCCGGCTGTAACCGGCGCGGGTTTCGCGGGTTTCGCCCGGACGATTGCCGCGGAGGGTCAGGATACCGTTTTCGGCGATAATCTCGATATCCTTCGGGTCCACGCCGGGGATATCGGCGCGCAGCACATAACGATCCTTCTCTTCCTTGATGTCCACCGCCGGAATCCAGTCGCAGGTGGCGATACTGGATTGGTCGTTGCCGGCGTTGTAGGGTTCGAACAGCCGGTCCAGTTCATTGCGCAGGTGATGCATGTGCCGCCAAGGTTCGAAACGGGTCGGGTTCATGGCAGAAAGCCTCGCATAAGTGAGTTGTCGATGGTCTTAAAATGAGGCCGACCGGTCGGATTTCAAGCGATTCCGGCCGGATTTTCTTCGAAGCAGCAAGGAGTGTCCGTCATGAACGAACGTGAGTTTCTGCCGCTGGCGATGGCGGTACTGACCGTGTCCGATACCCGGACCCTGGCGGACGACGCGTCCGGTCAAACCCTGGCGGAACGGCTGACCGCCGCCGGCCACCGGCTGGCCGACCGGACGCTCGTGCCCGACGATATCTACCGTATCCGGGCGGTGGTGTCGGACTGGATTGCCGATCCGGCAGTGCAAGTGGTGCTAATCACCGGCGGCACCGGCATGACTGGCCGCGACAGCACGCCCGAGGCGATCCGGCCGCTGCTGGACAAGGAGATCGACGGTTTCGGCGAATTGTTCCGCATGCTGTCCTGGGAAGAGATGGGAACCTCCACCCTGCAATCGCGGGCACTGGGAGGGCTGGCCAATGCCACTTTCATTTTCTGCCTGCCCGGTTCGACCGGGGCCTGCCGCACCGGCTGGGACCGCATCCTGCAAGCGCAGTTGGACGCCCGCACCCGACCCTGCAATCTGGTCGAGCTGTTGCCGCGCCTGCGGGATGGGTAGGAAAGAAACGGCGGCCATGCGGTTGCGCAAACCCCGGCTCGGCATTGCCCTTGGCAGCGGCTCGGCTCGCGGCTGGGCGCATATCGGCGTCCTGCGGGCGCTGGAACAGGCTGGTATCGTGCCGGAGGTGGTCGCGGGTACCTCGATCGGCGCGCTGGTTGGCGCGGCCTACGCCAGCGACCGACTGGACCGGTTGGAAGAATGGGTCTCGCAGATCGACTGGTGGGAAATCATCCGCTATATGGATGTGCGCCTCGGCGGCGTGGAAGGCGAGCGGCTGATGCGCGCCTTCGGCGAGCGGGTCGAGGATGTGCCGATCGAAACCCTGCCCAAGCCGTTCGGCACGGTGGCCACCGATCTGCAAACCGGCCGCGAAGTGTGGTTTCAAAGCGGTTCGCTGCTGGAGGCGGTGCGCGCCTCCATCGCCCTGCCGGGACTGTTCAGCCCGGTGCGGTTTCAGGGCCGCTGGCTGGTGGACGGCGGGCTGGTGGACCCGCTGCCGGTATCGTTGTGCCGGGCACTGGGCGCGGAGCAGGTGATCGCGGTGAATTTGAACGGCGACATCATCGGCCGGCATTTGGGCGGACGATCATCGCGCCTGTTCAGATCCAGCCCCCTGCTGGGGCGGCTGAGCACCGGCTGGCAGACCGTGTTGGGGAATCTGCACGACCGGCTGTCGCCGCCGCAGGAGTCGCCGAGGCCGGAAGAGGATGAGCCGCCGAGCCTGTTCGACGTGATGGCCGGCTCGATCAACATCATGCAGGACCGCATCACCCGGGCGCGGATGGCGGGCGACCCGCCGGATGTGGTGCTGGCGCCACGGCTGGCGCATCTGGGGCTGATAGACTTCGACCGCGCCAGCGAGGGCATCGCCGCCGGTATGGATTGCGTGCGGCTGCACCTACCGCTGCTGCGCGAGACCCTGAACCTGGCGGAAACAGGGTGACGGGCTGCGATTTCGCCTACAATCCGCCCTCTTTCGCACAACCCTGCTGAAATCTCCATGCCCATCCTTCGCTATATCCTGACCATCGCCTGCCCCGACCGGGTGGGGATCGTGGCCGCCGTGTCCGGCGTGCTGGCGGCCCATCGCGGCAACATCGTGGAATCCAGCCAGTTCAGCGACACCGAGTCCGGCCGTTTTTTCATGCGTCTGGTGTTCGACCTGGACGAAGCGACCGAAGCGATGCTGCTGGAGCATTTCACCCCGCTGGCCCGGCAGTTCGAGATGGACTGGCGCCTGTACGACCGGCGCCGGCCACCCCGGGTAATGGTGCTGGTGTCCAAGGCCGAGCATTGCCTGAACGATCTGCTGTACCGACACCGCACCGGGGCGCTGCCCATGAAGATCACCGCCATCGTCTCCAACCATCGCGAGCTGGCGCATCTGGCCGACTGGCACGCGATTCCCTACCACCATCTGCCGGTGACGGCGGCGACCAAACCGGAGCAGGAGCAGCGAATCCTGGATCTGGTCGAGCAGACCCGAACCGAACTGGTGGTGCTCGCTCGCTACATGCAGATCCTGTCGCCGGAACTATGCCGGGCATTGGAAGGGCGGGCGATCAATATCCACCATTCCTTCCTACCGGGCTTCAAGGGCGCTAAACCCTACCACCAGGCCTACAACCGCGGGGTAAAACTGATCGGCGCCACCGCCCACTACGTCACCGCCAACCTGGACGAAGGGCCGATCATCGAGCAGGAAGTGGAGCGCGTGGACCACGCGCACAGTCCGGAACACCTGGCGGCGGTCGGCCGCGACATCGAGAACATCGTACTGGCCCGGGCGATTCATTATTACCTGGAACGACGGGTATTCCTGAACGGCAGCAAAACCGTGGTGCTGCGCTAGGGGCGCGGGATGACCATCGACCCTCCCTATCTGGCCGCTTTTTTGATCGGTCTGAGCGGCGGCGCGCACTGCTTCGGCATGTGCGGCGGCATCGTCGGGGCGCTGACTCTGGGCCTGCCGCCGGCGTCGGGGCATCCGTTGCGCGCCCGCCTGCCGTACCTACTGGCCTACAACCTTGGGCGCATCGCCAGCTACATGGTTGCCGGCGCGCTGGCTGGTGGAATGGGCGCCTGGGCGGCGCATCTGCTGTCCATCCATCGTGCCCAGTTGGGGCTGCAACTGCTGGCCGGACTGTTCATGATTTTACTGGGATTGTATCTGGCCGGCTGGTCAGCGACGCTG
>JBATDL010000528.1:0-4881 GCA_049663445.1 Candidatus Competibacter sp. | reverse complement strand
CTTCGGGCGCGCTCACATCAACTCCTGAGGTGTCTCCACCAAGGCGAAGTTCAGCGCCTGGAGTTCTTCGCTGAAATCCTGGCCGCATTCCAGCACAGCTTCGTTATCGGGATCGTAATACCAGCTCACCACAATCCGCGTCCCCGTCTGGGCCGCCTGGTCCAGCAAGTCCAGAAAATTCAGCATCACCTTAGTGCTGCTGCTGTTCAGATAGAGGATTTCCAGATCCACTCGCACCGACGCGGCCGGTTCCAGATGACCCAGAAACGTCTTCAGCCAGGCAAACACCGGCGTAAAAAACGCCGCAGCGTTCTCCGGATACGACTCGCCCCGGATGCTCAAACGGCGGTTTTCGGCGTCGAACCGAATGGCCGGCGAGGATCGGGTCGCTTCGATCATCAAATCTTCCATCGCTATCTCCCCGAACCGGCTCTTAGACCATCACCCGCAGACTGAAAAACACGTACTGCTCGTCCACGGCGCTGAGCGCATAGTCCAGAGGTGCGACCGCCTTGCGCGCCATTTCGATCAAACCCAGGCCCGCGCCGCCCCGATCGTCTAGCGGCTGGCGCATCTGTTGCTTGTACAAGGCTTTCAATCCAGCTTTGTCCAAGGCGCGCAGGTGCTCCAGATGGGCGACCAGCGGCGGCGTATCGACACGATCCACCAGGTTGCCGGAACTGACCATATACCGCCCGTCCTTCCGGGCGACCACCACAATACCGGAATGGCTCAGGCGCGTCTGTTCTGGACCCTGCTGCCAGCGGTCGATGTAGTTGCGCACGTTCTGCGCCTGTTCGATATAGATGGCGAACACATCCATCAGCGCCGGACGGGCAACCTGGGCGCTTTCCAGATAGTTCTTCACCGCGACGCCCAGTTCCTCGATGATACTATGTGAGAAGGGTCCACTGAAGCTCATCAGAATGCCCTGAGCACTCAGCGCCTCCTGCAAGCGGACCAAATCGAGATTGTTCACGGTCAGCCCTCCTTCAAAAAGGGTCCCAACGGTTGTATGGCCGGACGGAAACCGAGCACGGTGATATCGTCGCGCTGCGGCCGGTCGCCCTGATAGGTGGCGAGCGCCTGCTCCAACAACGCCCCTCGCGCCGGCAGGGGCTGCCCGCCGCCGGCGCGCAGCGCTTCATGGAATCGCCGGCGCCCGAAACCGTAGCCTTTCTCTCCCCCCGCTTGGTCCAGCAAGCCGTCGGTGCTCAGATAAAAAACGCGGCCGGGGATTCGCTCGATCTGGTGACGGGTAAATTCCCGTTCGAAGTCGGCATGCCGGTAACCCAGGCTGCGGCTGTCGCCGCGGATAACCGTCAGCGTGCCGTCGGAGTCTTGAAACGCCAGGTCGATGCGCGCGCCGGCGAAGCGGAGTTGCCGCTCCGACCACGCCCAATAACAAACGCCGGCATCCAGGCCGTTCTCGAACCCTTCGCCCATGTCGTCCTGCCGTAAAGTCGCCCGCAACTGCCGGTTGGTTTCCTGGAGGATTCGGGCCGGATCGTCGGCGCACAGGGCACTGGTTACATGGTTCAGCACCGCGTTGACCGCCATGGTCATGAACGCGCCGGGCACGCCGTGGCCGGTGCAGTCCGCCACCGCCAGCAGACAGCCTCGTTCGTCCGCCCGGCAGAAATAAAAATCGCCGCCCACCAGATCGCGCGGTTTCCAGACCACGAAGTGTTCGTCCAGTACCCGTTCCAGCAGTTCGAGCCGGGGCAAAATGGCCTGCTGGATCAGGCACGCGTAGCGGATGCTGTCGAGCACCTGCTCGTGCGTCTCTGCCAGTTGCTGGTTGGATCGAGCCAGCGCCCGGGTGCGCTCTTCCACCAACTGTTCGAGGCGATCGGTATAACGCCGCATCTTCAGCGTCATGTCGTTGAAGGCATGGGTTAAACCGCTGATCTCGTTGCTGGATTCCACCGCCGCCAGTTGCCCGTAATCACCGGCGGCGATGGCCTGGGTGGAACGGTGTAGCCGGGCCAGCGGACCGAGCACCAACCGGTTGAGCAACACCGTCATGACGATGGCCAGCAGCAGCAGCGAGGCCACTTGCAGCAGTGCCAGCGGGGCGAAGCGCCACAGGCTGTAGACGTGGTTGATGTCCACCAGTGCCACCGCGAACCACTGGATGTCCGGCAGGTAGGCAATCGCGGCCAGACGCGGCTGACCCTCGACGGTCAGATCCAGGGTCGTCACCGGCGCCCGCCCGGCGGCGAGTTGTTCCAGGCGCTCGCGCAGCCGGGTCTGCTCTCCCGGCGAGGCCAGCAGCCGAAACAAGGTGCTGTGTTCCGCGCCGTCCTTGGCGACGCTGTTGAAGTCGATGTAGGACCGGTCGCGGTAAGCCTTGATCGCGCCCGTGCGATCCAGCAGCAAGGTGGCAACGCCTTCCTGGTCCTCGCCCAGCACCGCCTGGATGAAGGTATCCAGCTCCAAACCAGTACCGCCGAGCCCGAGTTTGATATCGCCTTCCCTGACCACGGTGTTGATCCAGACCTTGGTGACATCCAGCGGTGCGTCGTAATCCACATTCAGCGCGAAATCGTCCACCTTGGCCATCGTGGCGAAGTACCAGCGATCGCGCGGCAGCGCGGGATCGACGGTAAACCGTAGTTCTCGCCCGCGATACTCGTCGGCGGCGTTGTTGTGGTAGTAATGGCCCGAAGTGTTGACGACGAAGAAATAGCTGCGGTCGGTGAAATGTCGGCGATAGTTGTCCAGTTCGGCCAGGGCCTGGGCTTGCAGCGCCGGGTCGGCTTCGGCGCGCGCCCACTGCTTGAGCAGCGGCGAATCCGCCAAAGTGCGGGACAGGGCTACTTCACGCTGGATCGGCGCCAGGATGCGATCCTTCTGTCGCAGCACAAACTGGGTAGCGAAATCCTCGCCCAGTTGCCGGATGATGCCGCCCACGATCATCGCGAACAGCAGCAGCGCCGCCACACCGGCCAACAGATAAATCCCGACCAGCAGTAGCAGAAACTGGCGCTTGAGACCAACGAAACGGGGGCGTGGCGGTCTTTGCTCGGACATGGCTCCGGGGATAACCGCCGGTCGCGGTGGAGCGGAAAAGAGAAAACTACCAGAAAATATATGGATAAGATATAGCGTACCGAGACAATCCTTGCGCGCCGCCTGCTCTACCCGTCAATAGCCGCCCACGACCGGCCGGACATCGGTCGCCAACATGCCGGCGCGGCGGGCGGCCTCCAGACCGGCGTCGGCGTCTTCAAACACCTGGCAATAGCAAGGTTCGACGCCGATCCGGCGGGCCGCTTCCAGGAACAGATCCGGCGCCGGCTTGGGTGGCAAACCATCATCGGCGGTCAGCACCGCCAAAAAAAACTCGCTCACGCCGATCGCCCGCAGTGTCTGCTCCACGTTGACGCGGTTGCTGCCCGACACCACTGCCATCGGCATCCGGCCCTGGTAACACCGCGCCAGCGCCGCCACCGGCTCCATGGGTCGCGCCTGCCGCAGCCGCGTCAGGGTCCGCTGCTCCTTGTCGGCGGTAAACCGCTCCACATCGATATGCTGGCCGAATTCCACGTTGTACAGTGCAACGATCAGCGCGGTGGGCTTGCCGTTGTGCCGGATCAGGAATTTCAGCGGACACGCCAGCTCCAGCGCGGTGAAGGTTTCTTCCCAGGCCGCATAGTGGGCGGGCAAGGTATCAGCCAAAGTACCGTCGCAGTCGAAAATGAGCCCCCGGACCCAGGGCGGCACTGCCAGTACCGATGCGGGATCGCTTGCGATCATGCCCGGTTTCCGCCTTCAGCCGGCCGCCGCCGCATAACCGCCGCGCCGGGGATCGCCCGCCCCCTGGCCATCGGGAGCCATCGCGTTAACCCCACCGAAGTACACGTCCTGCACCGGCCAGCGGTTGAGCGGCCAGCGCGCCGCAAAATTCACCAGATCCGCCTCGGCGAAGCCCGGCTCCACCTGTGCATGCTGACCGTCCCAGTGCAGGCGCGGCGCCTCGACCGCAGCACGCGGGCTCATGGCGAAATCCACTACGTTACTGATCACCTGCAACATGGCGGTGCGAATGCGCTTGCTGCCGCCGCTGCCCAAAACCAGTCGAACCTGATCGTCGGCCAACAGCAGCGACGGCGCCATCATCGAAGCCACCCGCATGCCCGGCGGGCTGACGTGAAAGCCCTCCGGATGCAGGTCGTCCTCACCCATCATATTGTTGAGCATGATCCCAGTACCAGGCATGTAGTAACCGGAACCCTCGCCGTTGGAGGTGGTCATGCTGGCGGCGTTGCCTTCGGCATCGCAGACGCTGACATGGGTGGTGCCGCCGGACGCGGTGCGCACCCGTTCCATGCTTTCGCTCAGGCCCGGCCCGCCCAGATCGGCCGGACTGAGATAACCTTCGGCACGGCGGCGATCCACTTCCTCCATCACCGCCGCCAGCAGCGCCAGATGGGCCGACGAACCGAAACCGAGTCCAGCCACCTCGCTCGCTTCCAGCAGGCGCAGCGACAGGGCGATCAGCGAGCCGCCGAAGGAAGGCGGCGGGTTGGTCAGCAACCGGCAGCCGCGATAGTCCATCGGCAGCGGCGCCCGTTCGATCACCCGGTAGGCGGACAGATCGGCCGCAGTCAGCAGACCACCGCCTTCGCTCATGTCGCGGATGAGGTGGCGGGCCAGATCGCCTTCGTAGAACTCCCGCTCGCCCTCGAACGGCAGGGTTTCCAGAAACGCCGCCAGCTCCGGGTTGCGATACACATCGCCTTCGCCCAGATAGCGCCCATTCGGCTGGAACAGCGCCCGCCCAGCGGCGGTCAGGGTCAGGATCGGCGTCAGCAGATCCAAAAAATAAGCCTGCTTGGCGTTGATCGCGACCCCGTCGCGCGCCAGTTCGACGGC
>JBATDL010000527.1:0-3111 GCA_049663445.1 Candidatus Competibacter sp. | reverse complement strand
ACGATGAAGTGGCTCTCCGGTTTGAAGCTGACCCACCAGCTCGTTTTGTCTTTAGCCGTCATTTTCGTATTAATGCTGGCGCTGGGGATCTATTCCCTGAACCGGTTGGGGCAGATCGATCGGGATGTCCAGATAATTCAGACCACCTGGATGCCCGCCGTGCGTCATGCGACCGAAATAAAAGCCCAATTTTTCAATTTCCGGTTGGCCGAGCTGCAATATTTGTACGCTACGGAGCCGGATGAACGAAGCGATGCCGAGCAGGGTATGAAAGATCGGCTCGCCGGCTACCGCGAGAGCGAAGCGGAATTCGCGCGCCTGAATGCCTCTCCCGCCGCAAAAACCCTGTTCGAACAACTGAAGCAGAAACTCGATGCCTACCTGAATCTGAGCAGCCGGATCATCGAGTTATCACGTCAGAACAAAACACCCGAAGCGTTGGCCTTGATGAGAGGCGAATCCTGGCAGCTGCACAAGGAGATCGCCAACAACGCTGACAGCCTGAGCGCACTCGCCATAGCGGGCGGCGCCGTGGCCAGTCACGACAGTACGGCCCTGCTGGAGTCCGCTCGCTGGGGTATTCCGTTCCTGCTGGGACTAGCCGCGCTGATCGGTTTGGCGGTGGGGGTGTATCTGGTGAAAACGATGCGCGACATCGTGCAGCTCCTGCAACTGGCCGGCATTCAAATCGGTGGCAGTTCGACCGAGCTGGGCGCCGCCATCCGTCAGCAGGAAGCCACCGTGGCTGAGCAGGCCGCATCCACCACCGAAATCACTGCGTCCGTTAAGGAAATTTCCGCCACTTCCCGGGAACTCAGCCATAACACCCAGGAAATGACCCGAGTTGCCGAGAAGACCAGTCGCCAGGCCACGGAAAGCCAGCAGGAACTCGACTGCCTGGATCAGACCATGCGGCAGATGGCGGAAGCGTCCAGTGTCATCGTCGCCAAGCTGGCGGTGCTGAATGAAAAAGCCGGTGCTATCAATACGGTGGTGACTACCATCACCAAGGTGGCGGACCAGACTAACCTGTTGTCCCTCAACGCGGCCATCGAGGCGGAAAAGGCCGGTGAGTACGGGCTCGGCTTCGCGGTGGTGGCCGCCGAAATTCGCCGGCTTGCCGACCAGACTGCGGTCGCCACCTACGATATCGAGCAGATCCTTAAGGACATGCAGTCGGCGGTGTCCGCCAGTGTCATGGGCATGGACAAATTTTCCGAGGAAATCCGCCGCAACGTGGGTGACGTGCGCCGGATCGGTGAACAATTGACGCGACTCATCGAACAGATCCAGATGATCGGCCCGCGCTTCGAGTCGGTCCACGAGGGCATTCAGGCCCAGTCCGCCGGTACCGACCAGATCAGTCAAGCCATGGCTCAGTTCAGCGAGGGTATGCAACAAACCGTGGAAGCCATCGGCAGATCGCAGCAGTCCGTGGAGCTGTTGACTGGGACGGTCCAGGACATGCAAAGCGTGGTCCGGCGCTTCTAGACCGACGCGAGGCCCCATCATGCTTGCGCTGCTGTTTGCCGCCGGCGCCGACCGCTACGCCCTGTCAGCGGGCGAGATCGTCGAAGTCCTGCCGCTGGTGGCGCTCAAGCGTGTGCCGTCGGCGCCGCCGTACTTGGTCGGTCTGCTCAACTATTATGGCGTTCTCGTGCCGGTGGTCGATCTAAATCGTCTAATCGGCGAAACGCCCTGCCGCGAGCGGCTCAGCTCACGCATCCTGCTCACCCGTCACCCTCTGCCTGATGGTCGAGTCGAGCTGCTGGGGCTGCTGGTCGAGCAGGCCACCGAAACGGTGCGTATCGCCCCGGAGTCCCTGCGCTCCGCTACGGCCGCCACGCCCTGGCTCGGTAAGCTGGCGATTCTGGGGGAAGAACTGGTGCAGCTCATCCGCCCGGCCGGCCTGTTGACCGATGCGGCGCGCGCCCTGTTGTATCCCAGCGAAGGAGAGGCCCCGTCGCATGCGCATCCTGGCACAGGTTGAATCCTTGCTGGCCGCCGCCATCGGTTTTGACAGCGCCTCCACCGGCGCTGCCAGCGTGAAGCGGGCGATCATCGAGCGCATGGCTGCGTGCGGATTGAGCGACGAGGACCGCTATTTCGAACTGCTGGCCGCTGGCCAGGAACGGGAAGCCCTGATCGAGCGGATCGTGGTGCCGGAAACCTGGTTTTTCCGCGACAGCGAGCCCTTTCGAGTGCTGCGCCGGTACGTGATCGAGGAATGGTTGCCCGGTTGTCCCAGCGACCCGTTGCGACTGTTGAGTCTGCCCTGCTCGACCGGTGAGGAACCCTATTCCCTGGCGATGACCCTGTTCGACTGCGGTCTGCGCCCGGCGCAGTGGCGCATCGACGCCTTCGACGTCAGCAAGGCCGCCCTGACCAAGGCGGGTCAGGGCCTCTACGGAAAAAATTCGTTCCGGGGCGATGAGTTGACGTTCCGCGACCGCTATTTTCACCGCAGCCCGAACGGCTACCTGCTCGACGAAGCAGTGCGCCGTAGCGTCGCTTTCGCCCCCGGTAATCTGTTCGATCCCAACTTCGCCCGTGTTGGAAAAACTTATGACATCGTTTTTTTTCGCAACCTGCTGATCTATTTCAGCCGCGAGCACCAGAAGCGGGCGCTGGCGGTCATGAACCGGCTGCTCGCTCCGTCCGGCCTGTTGTTCGTCGGCCATGCGGAACCGGGGTCGCTGTTGGAGCACTGGTTCGCCTCGGCGCGCTATCCCTTCGCTTTCGCCTACCGCAAGCGCGGTGACGAGCGGCGTCAGCCACCGGACGGCGGCACGGCTCCGGCGGCGGAAAAGCGAGGCCAGTCGCCACTGGCTTCCTGGAGCGCTCCCCCCTCCCCGGTACGGAATGGCGCCGACCCGGTATCGATCCCGCTATCCCCCCTCACGCCATTGGTGCAGGAAAGATTAGCGCCTGACCCGCCCGACCCGCTGGCGCACGCCCGCATGTTGGCCGACCGGGGACAGTTGGAAGAAGCGCGCCGGCTCTGCGAAGCCGCGCTGCGCATCCCATCCCTTCAGGCAGAGTCCTATTACCTGCTCGGGCTGATCCATGACGCCAGCCAGCGCCCCGCCGAGGCCGAATCCTGTTTTCGCA
>JBATDL010000526.1:0-1946 GCA_049663445.1 Candidatus Competibacter sp. | reverse complement strand
GCACTACTTCGGGCGGGGCCGGACTGGACCAGAGTGGAACACCGGCCACTTCGGCGCCGGCCCGCAGCGCCTCGATCGGCTCCACGCCGCCGCACACCAGAACCGCGCCAGTGGGGAATTCCAGCAGATTGCGGATCAATGCCTCCCGCACCACCGGTTCGAGCCGACCGAAAAAGTTGCTTTCCTCCGGACCGCAGATTTGCAGCCGGGGCGCATGAACCCAGTTCAACCGGCCGTACAAGGGTACGCCGGCTTCGGCCAACGGCCACAGAATGCGTTCCGCTCCCGCCGCGCCGCCGGCCCAGCCCAAATCCAGTACGGTCTCCAGCGCCTGGAATACATCCTTCGCGCAGGCTGGCTGGTTCATGGCAAGGCCATGGCGGCCGGTTTCCAATCCCGGAACCGGGTAAACAACATCTGATTGGAGTCGGTTTCCCGCAGTTGCTGGCAAAAAGCCTGGTCGCTGAACATTTCTGCTAGATAGGCCAGAATTTTGAGGTGTTCGTCGGTGTAATGATCCGGCACCAGCAGGCCGAACACCAAATCCACAGGCTGCTGGTCGATGGCGTCGAAATCTACACCCTTCTTCAGCTTGACGAACGCGCCGATAGCCTGCTGGCTGTGCTCGAAGCGGCCATGGGGCAGGGCGACCCCATGACCCAGACCCGTGCTCCCCAGACGCTCCCGGCCGATCAGGCTGTCGAAGATCGGCCGAACCGTCAAATCGGGCTGACCGGTGGCGAGCAGCTCGCTCATTACCTCGATAACCCTTTTCTTGCTGGCTACTTCGCTGTCACAAACAATCCGGTCGGAGGTAATCAGGTCTGTAATATCCATGAGGCTCACTCAAGGCTGGGGATAGCTGCGCGCCTTTTCGCCACGATGCTTGTCCGTCAGTTTTTCCTTGTGTTTCTTGATCTGACGGTCGATCTTGTCGATCAGGGCATCGAGCGCGGCATACATATCCTCGTCGACGGCGTCGGCGAAGATCTCGTGACCGGCCACATGGATCGTCGCTTCGGCCTTCTGGCGCAGTTTCTCGACGCTGAGAATCACTTGGGCGCTGGTCGCACTATCGAAATGCCGCTCGATGCGCTCCAGCTTGTCGTGCACGTAGTCGTGCAATGCCTGGGTGATTTCCACATGGTGTCCGCTCAGTTTGATTTGCATGACATGGGCTCCTGGCTGGCAGGTCTTGTTTGGGTCGGGCGTCGGAGCCGTCGACCGGCGCGCACTCCATGGCGGCCGCTCGACCGTTGTGGATTCGAACCGTCCGGCACGCCCCAGACTCCCGTTGCAATGCCCCTTGCGGGGCGGGTATCCCTCGTCCGTTCAGACGAGGCGTTTACGATCCGAAGAAGAGGGAATGGAGATGGCTTCCCGATATTTTGCCACCGTGCGCCGGGCCACTTGAATCCCTTCGGCTTCCAGCAGCTTGGCGATTTTGTCGTCGCTAAGCGGCTTGCCGGGATTTTCCGCCTGGATCAATTTGCGGATCATGGCACGGATGGCGGTGGACGAGCACTCGCCGCCATCGCTGGTGCCGACATGGCTGGAAAAGAAATATTTCAGTTCGTAGATCCCTCTCGGCGTATGCATGTATTTCTGGGTGGTCACCCGCGAGATGGTCGATTCGTGCATACCCAGCGCCTCGGCGACATCCCGCAGGATCAGCGGCTTCATGGACTCGTCGCCCTGCTCCAAAAATTCCCGCTGGCGCTCGACGATGCAGGTGGCCACCTTGAGCAGAGTTTCATTACGGTTCTGCAGGCTCTTGAGAAACCAGCGCGCCTCCTGCAAATGGTTTTTTAGATAGGCCGTATCACCGTTCGAGCTGTTTTGCCGCGCCAAGGCTGCGTAACGGGCGTTGATGCGCAGCTTGGGCATGTTATCGGGGTTCAGCTCGACCCGCCAGGTATGGCGCTGGCGGTAGACCAACACATCCG
>JBATDL010000525.1:0-3726 GCA_049663445.1 Candidatus Competibacter sp. | reverse complement strand
CTATCCCTTCGCCGCCCGGTCGACCCTCAATTTTGGCCTGCCGCCGCTGGCCGGGGTGACGGCCCGCAGCCTGGACGTGGATGGGCTGGAACTCGTCCTGCGTCAAGTGATCATGGATTTCGAACCGCGCATCCTGCGCAACTCGCTACGGGTGCACACGGCATTTACTGAGGAGCGCATGAGCCATAACGCGCTGACCTTCGAGATCGATGGGGAATTATGGGGGCAGCCCATGCCCCTGCAATTGTATTGGAAAACCGAGATCGATCTGGAAAGCGGTCAGGTCAGGGTCGAGGAAACCAGCCGAACGAGGGAACACTGATGGATCCCCGCCTGCTCGAATACTACAACCGGGAACTCCAGCACCTGCGCGAGTTGGGCGGGGAATTTGCCCGCGAGTTCCCGAAGATCGCCGGCCGGTTGGGGCTGGAGGGATTCGAGTGCGCCGATCCCTATGTCGAGCGGTTGCTGGAGGGTTTCAGCTTCCTGGCGGGGCGAGTGCAGCTCAAGATGGACGCCGAGTTCCCGCGGTTCACCCAACATTTGCTGGAGATCGTCTACCCGCATTATCTGGCGCCGACGCCGTCGATGCTGGTGGCGCGCTTTCAGCCGGATTCGACTGAAGGCGCGCTCGAACAGGGGTTCGTGATTCCCCGTGACAGCCAATTGCGCAGCCAGCTCGGCAAGGGCGATCAGACGCCTTGTGAGTACCGGACCGCCCATGACGTGACGCTGTGGCCGCTGGAACTGACCGAGGCGCAATATTTCGCCGGCAAGGAACCAGTGGCGCAGCTTGATCTGCCGGATCTGGCCAAGGTTCGCGCCGGCATCCGGTTGCGTCTGCGCACGACTCTGCCGGGCCTGCCCTTCAACAAACTGGCTTTAACCCAGTTGCCGCTGTACCTGCATGGCAGCGAAGCCATGCCGGCCCGACTGTACGAACAATTGCTGGCCAACGCGGTGATGGTGGTGGTGCGGCCCGGCCAGCGGCCGGCGCCCTGGTACGAGACTGTGGCTAAAAGCCGAATTCGGCGGCTTGGCTTCGAGGACGACCAGGCATTGCTACCCTGCACGCCACCCTCGTTTCAGGGCTATCGGCTGTTGCACGAGTATTTTTCCTTCCCGCAACGCTATCTGTTCGTGGAATTGGGTGGTTTGGGGCCGGCGGTGCGTCGCTGTACGGATTGCGAACTGGAAGTATTAATCCTGCTCAATCGCGCCGATCCAGCGCTGGAAAACGTGGTGGCGGCGGAAAATTTCGCCCTGTTCTGCGCGCCCGCAGTCAATCTGTTTCCCAAGCGGGCCGACCGCATTCACTTGAGCGATCAGGTGGCCGAACATCACTTGGTGCCGGATCGCACCCGGCCGATGGATTTCGAGGTCTACCAGATCACTGGAGTGACCGGAATCGGCCCCGAAGGCGAAGAGCAGGATTTTCTGCCGTTTTATGCCAGTTACGATCGGATTGACCAGCGCCAGCAGCGCTCCTACTACACCATGCACCGGCTGCCGCGATTGCTATCCAGGCAGCAACGGCGCGATGGGCCGCGCTCGAGTTATGTGGGCAGCGAAGTCTTTCTGTCGCTGGTCGATGCCGACGAAGCGCCGTATCGCGGCAACATGCGGCAACTGGCGGTCACCACCTGGTGTACCAACCGCGACTTACCGTTGCTCATGCCGATCGGGCGGGGCGACACCGACTTTACGCTGGCCTCCGGGGCGCCGGTCGGTGCCGTGCGCTGTCTGGCCGGACCCACCCGGCCATGGCCTTCCCACGCTCACGGCGACACCGCTTGGCGGCTGATCAGTCATCTGTCCCTGAACTATCTGTCGCTGGCCGATACCGACGCCCGTCAGGGCGCCGTGGCGCTGCGGGAGTTGCTGGCGCTGTATGGCAGCTTGGCGGAAATGTCCGTTCGCAGGCAGGTTGATGGGGTCTGCTCGGTGCAGGCCACACCGGTGACCCGGCGCGCGCCGATTCCCGGTCCGATCGCCTTCGCCCGTGGCCTGGAGGTCACCGTGACGCTGGATGAGGTCGCCTTCGAAGGGGTGGGCATCCTGCTGTTGGGCGCGGTGCTGGAGCAATTTTTCGCCAAGTACACTTCCATCAATTCCTTCACCGAAACGGTCGTTAGATCGACCGAGCGGGGCGAGATCATTCGATGGCCAGCCCGGATCGGACGCAGGCATACGCTGTAGCCCTGTTCGAAGCGCTACAGCGCAAGCCGTATACCTTCCATTTCTTCCAGGCGCTGCGGCGGCTGGAGTGTCTGTATCGCGACAAGCCCCGATTGGGCAAGGCAACGCGGCTGAGCGACGACCCCGTGCGTCTGGCGCAGGAGCCATCGATGGCTTTTGCGCCGGCCACGCTGGCGGCCTTCGATCCGGGCGGCGACGGCCGGCCGCCGCGTTTGTCCGAATATTTTCTGGGGCTGTTTGGCCCGCAAGGACCGTTGCCGCTGCATCTGACCGAATACGCACGCGACCGGTCGCGCAATTTCGACGACCGGACCTTCGCCTGGTTCGCCGACGTTTTTCATCATCGGATGCTCAGCCTGTTCTACCGGGCCTGGGCGGATACCCAACCGACCGTCAGTTTCGACCGGCCGGAAACCGACCGTTTCAATGTCTATGTCGGCGCCCTGTGCGGTTTGGGCATGTCGTCGCTGTGGAATCGGGATGCGGTACCGGATCTGGCCAAGTTTCATTACGCCGGCCGCTTGGTCGGCCAGACCCGCAACCCCGAGGGCTTGCAAGCAATCCTGGCGAATTTTTTCAAGCTGTCGGTGACGGTCGAGAGTTTTATCGGGCACTGGCTGCCGCTGTCCGAGGCCAGCCGCTGCCGGCTGGGAGAAACGCCGGACACCGGTCTGCTGGGGGCGACGGCGGTGATCGGTGAGCGGGTGTGGGACTGTCAGCACAAGTTCCGGGTCGTCATGGGGCCGATGGACTTGGTGGCATTTCAGCGCTTTTTGCCCGGCAGCGCCAGCCTGCGGCGGTTGGTCGACTGGGTGCGCAACTACGCCGGCAGCGAACTGTTATGGGATGTGAATCTGATCCTCCGTAAGGAGGAAGTGCCGCCGCTGCGATTGGGCGAGGGATCGCAGTTGGGCTGGACTACGTGGCTGACCAGCCAGCCACTGGATCGCGACGCCGACGATCTGAAGCTGGACGCCGTTATCTACTGCACCTGATTACTTCATTGTTAATCACGCCTTACAACGCCACTGGAGTCTGAATCTATGGCCGAAATCAGTCGCGTCACCGCATTCGGTAAGCTGAACAGTCTGGGCTATAAAGCCATCGAAAGCGCCACCGTTTTCTGCAAGCTGCGCGGTAACCCTTATGTGGAACTGGTGCATTGGCTGCATCAAATCCTGCAATTACAGGATTCGGACCTGCACCGGATCGTCCAGCACTTCGGTTTGAATCCGTCCCGGCTGGCCAAGGATTTCACTGAGGCGCTGGACCGGTTGCCGCGCGGTTCGACTTCGATTTCCGACCTGTCCTCCCATGTCGATGCGGCGGTGGAGAGTGGCTGGGTATGCGCGACCCTGATGTTCAAGGACGCCCAGGTACGCACCGGTCACCTGCTGATCGGGATGTTGAGGACGCCGAACCTGCGCAACGTACTGCTGGCGATCTCGCGCGAGTTCGACAAAATCAAGCTGGACGAACTGGGCGACCGGTTTAGCGATATCGTCGCCGCCTCGCCGGAAACCGGGT
>JBATDL010000524.1:0-2265 GCA_049663445.1 Candidatus Competibacter sp. | reverse complement strand
GCATGGCGCTGCTGGCCAGCGGGCTGGGCGGCGTGGCGGTAGGGCTCGGCCTGTGGGCTTCACTGCGCTGGGACACCCCGGCCGGACCGTCGGTCGTGCTGGCCGCCGCCTTCCTGTTCATGTTGAGTTCGGTCGTTCCCGGCCGGTCGTGGCGCTAACCGGGCGAAGCTGGCGCCCGCGACGGCCATGGACGGTAAGCAATACCGCCCCGTAGCTACCGGGGACTACACCCTTTCGCTTTGCTCTCCATGGCACGCGGCGATGGCATCGATTTCAGAAGGATTGAACGACGATCTTGCCTTTTGCCTGGCCTGTTTCGATGAGCGCATGGACGGCCCGGATGTTTTCGGCGTTGATCGGGCTCAGGACCTTGTCGAGCGTCGTGCGAATGCGTCCTGCGTCGATTTCCTGGGCCACATAGGTCAGCAACCTGTGCTGCTCGATCATGTCCGGTGTTTCAAACATGGTGCGGGCAAACATGAACTCCCAACGCAGGCTGGCGGCCTTCATCTTCATGCCAGCCATCGGCATCGGCAGATCGGTGGCATCGATGGTGACGATCCCGCCTTGCGGCCGGATCAGCTCAACTGCCGCTTCCCAGTGGCGCATGTCATTGAAGATCGCGATGTGATCGACATGCTGAAACCCGAGCGCACGCACCTGTTCGACCATGGGTTCGCGGTGATTGACGATGTGATCCGCGCCCAGCGCTTTGACCCAGCTTGTCGTCTCCGGGCGCGAGGCCGTGGCGATGACGACTAGCCCAGCCGCCTTGGCCAGTTGGATGCCGATTGAACCAACACCGCCACCAGCGCCGATGATCAGAACCGACTGTCCTTTGTCGGCGCCATCACGATCAATGCCAAGACGGTCAAAGAAAGCCTCGTAGGCGGTAATCGTAGTCAGCGGCAGCGCCGCAGCCTCGGCAAAGCTGAGGCTCTTCGGTTTGAGCCCGACAATGCGCTCATCAACCCGCTGAAACTCGGCATTGGAACCGGACCGGGTGATATCACCCGCGTAATAGACCTCGTCACCCGGCTTGAAGAGAGTCACGCCCGGGCCGACCGCCTCGACCACGCCGCTGGCATCCCAGCCAAGAACGCGAGGGGTTTCCTCGACTTGGTCTTTGGGGGCACGGACCTTTGTATCGACCGGGTTGATCGACACGGCTTTCACAGCGACCAGAAGATCACGCCCCAGCGCGGTAGGCTTGGGCAGCTCCACGTCGAGAAACGCATTCGGATCATCGACGGGAAGATAGTGCGTAAGGGCGACAGCTTTCATATATTGGAAACCTCCTGGTCTCTGGGCTTGGTCAGCCGCTTCTGGTCATTTCGTTAACCGTGAATTCCGCAACGGCGCCGTCGGTTGCCTGCATATAGGCGGCAAGGTGCGGAGCATTCATGTGGGTCTGCCACAGCTCGCGCGACTCCCAGGTTTCATAGAACATGAAATGCGCCGGATTGTCGTTGTCGCGGTGCAGGTCATATCGAATACAACCTGCTTCTGCGCGCGTAATCGGAACCAGCTTTTCCAGCTCGGCCTTGACCCGATCCATCTGATCGGGGTTGGCGTGGATGTTTGCCACGATGGTCAGTTTGCTCATTGTCTTAACTCCTTGATTGGGGATGGGAGAACTATAGCTGCTTGCTAAAAGCGGATAAACAGGCAAACTACAAAAATATAATCCGGATAAACCGTACAATGTTGCTCAACAACATCGCCCTGTTTCTGCAAATTGTCGAGAAAGGTAGCCTGACCGCAGCCGGTCGTGAAGCCGGACTTTCATCGACAACGGTATCCGAGCGGCTTTCTGCGCTTGAGGCGCATTTTGGCGTGGTCCTTTTGAATCGCACGACACGCGCCATCAGCCTGACGGAAGAGGGGCGCACGTTGGTCGAGGGTGCCAAGCGGGTTTTGGGCGAGGTCGAGGATCTGGAAACCCGCATCCGCTTGGGTGCGCAAGCGCTGTCCGGTCCGATCCGGATCAGCGCCCCCAGTGATATCGGGCGGACCGTTGTTGCTGCCGAGATCAATCGCTTCCTGTCAGAACACCCAGCCATCTCCGTCGAGCTTCTGCTTTCGGACGGCTATGTCGATATTGTGGGTGAGGGGTTTGATATCGCATTGCGTTTCGGGCCAGTCACCGATAGTTCACTGCGCGTCAGAAGCCTTGGTCAGAAACGGCGGGTGGTCTGTGCCGCGCCCACCTATCTTGAAAACCACGGCACCCCGAAAAAACCGGTTGATCTGAAGGGGCACAAC
>JBATDL010000523.1:0-5276 GCA_049663445.1 Candidatus Competibacter sp. | reverse complement strand
ATCATGCGCTGGTGTTGAACCTGCACCAACCGCCCGGCAATCTGGAGCATTTGTGGGAGCACAACGAATGGGAGGCCAGGGAAATTCTGTTTGCCATGGACCGCATTCCCCGTTCGCTGTGGGATTACCAGGACATCGGCCGGGTTCACCTAGCGCTGTCCGGCACCCTATTAGAGGTGCTGTCGAATCCGGATTTTCAGAACCGGGTGTACGGGGCCGTGGATTGCGGCTCGTTGCTCTGGTATCTGCAAAATAACCGGGTCATCGATATTCTCGGCGGTGCTTACTATCATCCCGTGCTACCGCTGATCCCCCCAGCCGATTGGGAGGCTCACCTGGACCGCTGGCAGGGGACCGCCCGCCATCTATTCTTCCGCAGCAATTTTCAGGGGTTCTGGCCGCCGGAGATGGGGTTCTGCATGGAGATGATTCCCCTGCTGCGCCGACTCGGTTACCGCTATGTGCTGGTGGATTGCGAGCATGTGCAAGCCATCACGCCAATGAGCTGGCAGGAGTTGCGCTACCAGCCGCACATCGCCCGGTTCGGCGGTGAGGAAATCGTCGTGGTCGTGCGGGATCGGGATCTGTCGAATGCTCAGGAGTCGGGCATGGAGCTGGAGTGGTTCGTGCGGGAGGTCCAGGAGCGGGTGAAGGGTTGCGGTTTCGCGCCGCTGGTGACCACCTGCAGCGACGGCGAAAATGGCGGCTGGTTTCGCAACGTCACGCCCGGAAACAATTTCTGGGACGCCTTTTACAAGCCATTGTTGAACGCGGTGCGCGCCGGTCAGCATTCGATTGAACCGGTCTTTATCAAGGATTATCTCGACCGATTCGGCGCTAGTGGCGAAGTCACGGTCGGGCCGGGTGCGTGGAACACCGGCTGGCATGATGGTCGTGGTTTCGTCCAGTGGAATGGTTCGCAGGCGCAGCAGGATGCGCTGACGCGAGTTGATGAGATCAGCCAGGCTGTGCATGCTGCACTGCGTAACGCCGCCCACATCGGTTCGCGCAATCCAGAGTTGCTTGACCTGCTGGAGGGTGCGCACTGGCGGGTGTTGCGGGCGGAAACCAGTTGCAATTTCTTCTGGGGCGATGCTTGGGTGATGCGTTGCCACGCCGATCTGGACCAGGCTTGCGAATGCCTGGAGCGAGCCAACGCCTGTTTCGTCTGAACGAATCCGTCGGGGAGGGGGCGGCAACCGCCCGAGCCCCTTTCCCCGCGCGCTACAGCATCTTCGCAATCGTGTCCCGCAGTTCCGACATGTCCAGTAACCCCAACCGATATTGCACGATGCGCCCCTCCGGTGAGACCAGCACCGAAGTGGGGGTTAGCCGCACATTGTCGAATTCGCGGGCGATGCGCTCCTCGCTATCTAGAACGATGGAGTAGGGGATTTGCCGTTGCCGTGCCATGGCGCGTACCTGCTCCGGCGGATCGTAGGCCATGGCGACCGCGATGATTTCCAGCCCTTTCGGGTTCAGGTCCCGATACAGTTCGGTCAGGTGTGGTATTTCCTCGACGCAGGACGGGCAGGACGTCGCCCAAAACGTGACCAACACCGGCTTGCCGCGTAGTTGTTCCAGAGTTAGAGTGCGGCCGTCCAGGGTTTGGCCGACCAGCGGCGGTGCCGCGCGCAGGCCGGCGGGCATGAACCAGATCGCGGCGAATGCCAGAACCACCACCAGCGCGAGGCCGGCGATGACGGTTTCTTTGTGCAATTTCACGGCAAGGAACTCCCGCTGTGAGGGGTGGCGGTGGAGGCTGGTTAAAACGGAACCAACGCCGGAATGAGACCGCCGCAACCGCCAAAAGTGACGGTGCAATTATGCCAGAACGCGCCGGGTTTGCGCGGGATGGTCAACATCGTATGATGCGCGTCTTCCAGTAGTGGATTGCGGATGGACTGAAACATGATCAAAGCGGGCATTGTCGGAGGAACGGGTTATACCGGCGTCGAGCTGTTACGGTTGCTGGCGGCGCATCCGGATGTGGAACTGGCGGTCATTACTTCGCGCGGCGAAAAAGGCCTTCCGGTCAGCGCGCTGTTTCCCAACCTGCGCGGCCGGGTGAATCTAGCCTTCGTCGAGCCGGACGACACCGTGCTGATGGGTTGCGATGTGGTGTTCTTCGCCACCCCCAACGGCACCGCCATGCAGAGCGCGCCAGTGCTGCTGGCGGCCGGCGTCAAGGTCATCGATCTGGCCGCCGATTTCCGATTGCGGCGGACCGAAGACTGGGAGCGTTGGTATGGCATGCCGCACGCTTGCCCGAATTTGCTGGCGGAGGCTGTGTATGGCTTGCCCGAGGTCAATCGTGCCGCGATCCGCTCTGCCCGTCTGGTGGCGAATCCCGGTTGCTACCCGACTGCCGTGCAACTCGGTTTTCTGCCGTTGCTGGAAGCCGATGTGGTCGATCCGCATTCGCTGATCGCCGACGCCAAATCCGGGGTCAGCGGCGCCGGCCGCAAGGCCGAGGTCGGTATCTTACTGGCCGAAGCCGGCGATAATTTCAAGGCTTACAACGTGTCGGGACATCGCCATCTGCCGGAAATCCGCCAGGGGTTGGCGGTGGTGGCCGGCGATTCGCTGGATCTGGTGTTCGTGCCGCACTTGACACCGATGATTCGCGGTATTCATGCGAGCTTGTATGCGACCCTGACCACTCCCGATATCGATTTGCAGTCCCTGTTCGAGCAACGCTACGCCGGCGAGCCGTTCGTGGACGTGTTACCGCCGAAGTCGCATCCCGAGACTCGCAGCGTGCGCGGGGCGAATCAGTGTCGACTGGCGGTGCACCGACCGCAGAACGGCAAGACCGTAGTCGTGCTGTCGGTGATCGATAACTTGGTCAAAGGGGCGGCCGGACAGGCGGTGCAAAACATGAACCTGATGTTCGGCCTGCCGGAAACCGCCGGCCTGGAAGGTATCGCCTTGCTGCCCTGAAGCCGAGCCAAACTATTCTTGACCCCCAAGGTCAACAATCGGACAATGGGTTCATCTGCCGAGAGAGGATCGAATCATGAGCGCAACCGTCGAAACGTTTGTCCCTACCGATGACCCGCTGTTGTTTAGCGACGCTGCGGCGCTGAAGGTCAGGGGATTGCTGGAAGAAGAGGCGAACCCCAACCTGATGTTACGCGTATTCATTTCCGGCGGCGGTTGCTCCGGTTTCCAATATGGGTTCACCTTCGACGAAACCTTGAGCGACGGCGATACCGTGGTTGAAAATCACGGTGTAAAGCTGTTGATCGATCCGATGAGCTTCCAGTATCTGGTTGGCGCCGAGATCGACTACACCGAAGGGTTGGAGGGGGCGCAGTTCGTTATCCGTAACCCCAACGCCGTGACTACTTGCGGCTGCGGTTCGTCTTTTTCCGCCTGAATAACGCCTGCTATCCGGCGGGACCATGGGTCCCGCTCGCGGAACGCTTCCATCCCGCCAAGTCTCATGCCCCAACACCTCTCGGTCGCCAAAATATATTGACGTCGCCGCCCGCATGACCGCTCTCGAAAATTTGGAGTGATCGGGCGAATCATGGATTTTTTGCCCACCCGCTTTGATCTCTATGCTATTTGCTAGAATCAAGAAGCTTTTTCGGAGATCGAAAACCGTTGGTCGTAAGGTTGGTGGACCTCGTTTTTTGGCGTGAACTGCCTTTCAATCCCGATCTAATGCCAGCGGCTGAGAGGGTCTGAATTTTTTATTGAGGAACGCGTATGCGCCCGGTTGAAGAATCGCTGGAACAGATCAAACGTGGAGTGGTAGACCTGCTGCTTGAGGATGAGTTGGTCGAGCGGCTCAAAACCGGCCGGTCGCTTCGGATCAAGGCTGGCTTCGATCCAACTGCTCCCGACCTGCACTTGGGACACACGGTACTGATCAATAAGCTGCGCCAGTTTCAGGGTCTGGGCCATCATGTAATGTTCCTGATCGGTGATTTTACCGGGATGATCGGCGATCCGACCGGCAAGAACATAACCCGCCAACCGCTCAGCCGTGAACAAATCCTGGCAAATGCCAGCACCTACCAGGAACAGGTATTCAAAATCCTCGATCCTGCAAAGACCGAGGTGCTGTTCAATTCAGCTTGGTTCGACCGGATGACGTCAGCCGATTTCATCCACTTGGCAGCCAAACACACCGTCGCCCGCATGCTGGAGCGGGATGATTTCGGCAAGCGCCACGCCAGTGGCCAGCCGATCGCCATTCACGAATTTCTCTATCCGCTGGTGCAGGGCTATGACTCGGTTGCCATGCGGGCGGATGTCGAGTTGGGGGGGACCGATCAAAAATTCAATTTGCTGGTTGGTCGCGAGCTGCAGAAGCATTACGGCCAGCTGCCTCAGATCGTACTGACCATGCCCATTCTGGAGGGTCTGGATGGGGTACAGAAAATGTCGAAGTCACTGGGTAATTATGTAGGTATCCGCGACGAGCCCAATGAGATGTTCGGCAAGTTGATGTCCATTTCCGATGAACTGATGTGGCGCTACTTCGAGTTACTGAGTTTCCGTCCGGTTGCCGAGATCGCGGAGTGGCAACGGCAGACCATGCATGCCGGGCTGAATCCGCGTGATATCAAGTTCAAATTGGCCGAAGAACTGGTGGCCCGTTTCCATGGTATCGATGCCGGCCGGCATGCGCTGACGGCGTTTATTGAGCGATTCCAGAAGGGGGCATTGCCCGAAAACCTGGCCGAGATGCGGGTGCTATCCCGCAATGGCGGGCTGGCGATCGCCAGCTTGCTTAAGGAGGCTGGGTTGGTGGCCAGCACTTCCGAAGCGTTACGCCTCATCCAGCAAGGGGCGGTGCGTATCGACGGCGATCGTGTCGGTAACCGCGATCTGGAACTAGCGGTCGGCAGCAAGCATGTCTATCAGGTTGGCAAACGGCGCGTGGCAAGGGTCGAGGTTTTGTAGGGAGATATGAATGCCCGATGAAAGTGTGTTGACAAACAGATTTCATTCCTTATAATACGCCCCTCTTCCAGCCAAGGCGCTGGAACCGGCAAGGGTAAACAGGGCTGATCAGGGGCGCGGTTTTGATAAGCGCGGATCGAGTGACTGGCCGCTTTGTTAAGTAATTGCAGCAAGTTGCGGTGTGTCTGTTTTCTCTTCACGGAAGAGTATGCCAAGTGGTTGTGATGTTTGTTCTTTATCAAACTGGAAGGTAGGTTGGAGGGGTGGCTTGCGGGCGAAGGGCCTGTAGGCTGCTTCGGGCTCTGCGGAAGCGGAGTCGAAAGCGTTTTACGGAAAGTATTGAGTAAGTAGAGCAA
>JBATDL010000522.1:0-4068 GCA_049663445.1 Candidatus Competibacter sp. | reverse complement strand
GTCCTCGCGGCTTATCCGCCGCCCCGATCTGGAGCCGGTTTGAGCTGAATGCTCTGTCCGGTAGAACGCAAAAAAGCCGTTCCAGCGAACGGCTTTTTTCATCTTGGAGTGGTGGGCGATGCTGGTTTCGAACCAGCGACCCCTACCGTGTGAAGGTAGTGCTCTACCACTGAGCTAATCGCCCGTTAAACGGGGTCGAGATTATAAACAGCCAACCTCCTTTCTGACAAGCGTTTGCTGCATCCTTATCTCGGTTCTCCGGCGGGAACCCCAAGCACAGACCGACGGCCCTCCGGTTTCCGGTAACAGGAATACGAGGAGGTGCGCACGCATCGCGATTTTCACTCAGACGTATTGTACGTCGACGATTTCGTAGGTTCTTAGACCGCCAGGCGTTTGGACATCGACGACGTCGCCAACGAATTTGCCGATCAACGCCCGTGCGATGGGCGAACTGAATGAAATCTTGCCTTCTTTGATATTCGCCTCGTCCTCGCCAACGATCTGATAGCGTTTTTCTTCCTCGCTTTCCTCCTCGGTCAGCAACACGGTGGAGGCAAACACCACCTTGTCCGAGGGCGGTAGCGCCGTCACGTCGATGATCTGGGCATAAGCCAGCTTCGCTTCGATCTCAGCGATGCGACCCTCCGTAAAACTTTGCTGCTCGCGGGCAGCGTGGTATTCGGCGTTTTCCTTCAGGTCGCCGTGGGCTCGGGCCTCGGCGATGGCGGCGATAATCTGTGGCCGTGCCACCGTTTTCAGTTGGAGCAGTTCCGCACGCAGCCTTTCAGCGCCGGCGATGGTCATCGGTACCCTCTGGGTCATGCGTGCAGTTCCCGGTGCAAGTCCTGGAGGCAGTTCACGCTCCCGTTGTCCAGTTCACGCAATGCCTGGCAGGTGGCCCGCGCGGCGGCGATGGTGGTGGTGTAGCTGACTTTGTGCATCAGAGCCTCGCGGCGGATAGAGTAAGAATCGGCGATCGCCTGTTTGCCTTCCGTCGTGTTGACGATGAGATTGATCTGATCATTCTTGATCATGTCTACGACATGCGGCCGGCCTTCCCCCACCTTATGGACGGTTTCGCAGGCGAGGCCGAGGGCGCGCAAGGCCGCTGCGGTTCCCTTGGTGGCGACTAGCCTGAAGCCAAGCCGCTCCAGTTCGCGGGCGACTTCCACCGCCTTAGGCTTGTCGGCATCGCGCACGCTGATGAAAGCTTGCCCACCGCGCGGCAGATGGTCGCCCGCGCCGAGTTGGGCCTTGGCGAAGGCCTCGCCGAAGGTGCGTCCGACACCCATCACTTCACCGGTGGATTTCATTTCCGGCCCCAGCAGGGGATCGACGCCGGGGAATTTGACGAAGGGGAACACGGCTTCCTTCACGCAATAATAGGTGGGAATCACTTCGCCGGATACTCCCTGCTCGGCTAGTCTGCGTCCGACCATGCAACGGACAGCGATTTTAGCCAGTGGTCGGCCGGTGGCTTTGGAAACATAAGGCACGGTGCGGGAAGCACGCGGGTTGACTTCCAGCACGTAGATGTCGTTACCCTGAATGGCGAACTGGGTGTTCATTAATCCGACTACGCCCAGTTCCAGCGCCATCGCCCGCACCTGTTCGCGCAGCCGGTCCTGAATCGCCGGACTGAGGGAAAAGGGCGGCAGCGAGCAGGCGGAATCGCCGGAATGCACACCGGCTTCCTCGATATGCTCCATGATGCCGCCGATGATGACTTCGCGCCCGTCGCTGAGCGCGTCCACATCCACCTCGACGGCATTGTTGAGAAAGCAGTCCAGCAGCACCGGCGAATCGTTGGAGACTTGTACGGCATTGGTCATGTAGCGGCGCAGGTCCTCTTCCTGATGGACGATTTCCATGGCCCGGCCGCCCAGCACGTAGGAAGGGCGCACCACCAACGGGTAGCCGATTTCCTGGGCCAACCGCACCGCTTCCTCGGGTTCGCGGGCGGTGCGATTAGGTGGCTGCAGCAAACCGAGTTGGGCGATCATCTGTTGGAAGCGCTGGCGGTCCTCGGCACGGTCGATGGCGTCTGGCGTGGTGCCGATGATCGGTACGCCGTTGGCTTCCAGCGGCCGGGCCAGCTTGAGCGGTGTCTGGCCACCGTACTGGACGATCACCCCCTTGGGCTGCTCCTTACGGACGATTTCGAGCACGTCTTCCAGGGTCAGCGGTTCGAAATACAGCCGGTCGGACGTATCGAAGTCGGTGGATACCGTCTCCGGATTGCAGTTGACCATGATGGTTTCGTAGCCGTCCTCGCGCAGGGCGAGGGCAGCGTGGACACAGCAGTAGTCGAACTCGATACCCTGACCGATGCGGTTGGGGCCGCCGCCCAACACCATGATTTTGGCGCGGTCGGTTGGTTCGGCCTCGCACTCTTCCTCATAAGTGGAATACAGATAGGCGGTGCTGGTGGCGAATTCGGCGGCGCAGGAATCGACCCGCTTGTAGACCGGGTGGATGTCGAATTCGTTACGCCGCTGGCGGACCAGGGTCTCGGTGACGCCGGCCAAGGTCGCCAGCCGGCTGTCGGAGAAGCCTTTGCGCTTGAGAAAATACAGCCGCGCCCGGTCCTGCAAGGCCGCTGCTCCCAGGGCGCGCACCTCGCCGGCGATCTGAACCAGTTCTTCAATTTGCGCTAGGAACCAGGGATCGATCCGGGTAAGTTCGTACAGCGTGTCCACCGAGTATCCCAGCCGGAAGGCTTCGGCAACAAACCATAGCCGCTGCGGGCCGGGCATGCCCAGCTCGTGCTTAAGCTCGATGTGCGGGTCAGGATGCTGGTGGTCGAGGATTTCGTTGAAACCGTCGGCGCCGATCTCCAGTCCGCGCAATGCCTTATGGAGCGATTCCTGGAAGGTCCGGCCGATGGCCATCACCTCGCCGACCGATTTCATTTGGGTGGTCAAACGCTGGTTGGCTTGCGGAAATTTTTCAAAGTTGAAGCGTGGCACCTTGGTGACGATGTAATCGATGCTCGGTTCGAACGATGCTGGGGTGCGGCCACCGGTGATCTCGTTCTTGAGTTCGTCCAGGGTGTAGCCGACCGCCAGCTTGGCCGCGACCTTGGCGATCGGAAAGCCGGTGGCCTTGGAGGCCAGCGCCGAGGAGCGAGAGACCCGGGGATTCATCTCGATGACTACCATGCGCCCATCGTTGGGGTTGATAGCGAACTGGACATTGGAACCGCCGGTGTCGACGCCGATCTTGCGCAGCACCGCCAGCGAGGCGTTACGCATGATCTGGTACTCCTTGTCGGTGAGGGTCTGCGCTGGGGCGACGGTGATGGAGTCACCGGTATGCACCCCCATCGGGTCGAGATTCTCAATCGAGCAAACGATGATGCAGTTGTCGGCTCGGTCGCGGACCACTTCCATCTCGAATTCCTTCCAGCCCAGCACCGACTCTTCCAGCAGCACCTCGCCAGTCGGTGACAAATCCAGACCGCGCTCGAGGATCTCGACCAGTTCTTCACGGTTGTAAGCGATACCGCCACCGCTGCCTCCCAGGGTGAAAGAGGGACGGAGAATGGTCGGAAAGCCGATCTCGTGATGCTGGGCCAGTGCTTCCTCCAAAGTGTGAGCGACCACCGAGCGTGGGGTGGCCAGCCCGATCTCGTGCATCGCTTGGCGGAAGCGTTCGCGGTCCTCAGCCATGTCGATGGCATCGGGAGAGGCACCAATCATTTCCACGCCATATTGTTCCAATACACCGTGGCGGGCTAGATCCAACGCACAGTTCAGCGCGGTTTGGCCGCCCATGGTTGGCAGCAGGGCGTCCGGGCGCTCGCGGGCGATGATGTGGTTGACCGTCCGCCAATGAATCGGCTCAATGTACACGGCGTCGGCCATGTTGGGGTCGGTCATGATGGTGGCGGGGTTGGAGTTGACCAGGATGACCCGGTAACCTTCCTCTCGCAGTGCCTTGCAGGCTTGGGCGCCCGAGTAGTCGAACTCGCAGGCTTGACCGATCACGATGGGACCGGCGCCGATGATCAGGATACTGTGCAAATCAGTGCGCTTAGGCATGGCTCAGGTGTCGGGTGTCGGG
>JBATDL010000521.1:0-6383 GCA_049663445.1 Candidatus Competibacter sp. | reverse complement strand
CCGTACTGGCGCCGTTTCTGGTTCGCTGGTTGAAGCTCCCTTCCACCACCACTTCGACCGGTCAGAACCACCCGGACCAGTCCGCTGTCACCACTCGCTTCCTGTCTATGATGCTCGATCATGCCTCCGGCATCATGTCCGGTACCGTTCGTAAAGGTCGGTTTGCCGGCCGTTCCCTGCAAGGCTTCACCCTCCCGGAACTGTTGGAACTTTGGCGGGAGTGTCAGTCCGATCCGCAGTCGGCGGCGGTGCTGGAAACCTATCTGGACCGCCATGCTGATGCGGGTTGGCGCGAACAGGTGGGAAACGGGCAGACATCGGCTGAGGGAAACAATCGTATGGATCGAGCGGAAGCCTATCAGATCCTGGGCGTGCAGCCCGACGCCAGCCGTGATGAAATCCAGACCGCCTACCGTCGTTTGATTCAGAAGGTTCATCCTGATCAGGGTGGCTCCAGTTATCTGGCCGCGCGGATCAATCAGGCTCGGGATGTACTGCTTTACCGGTATGCTGGCCGCGCCGCTGGTGACTGAGCGTCAGCCGCTTCTTGTAGCATTCCCGCGCCAGGGCAAGGTCGTCCAAAAACCAGCCCAGCTCGCCACCAGCGCCTTGGCCGGTTTTGGATGGAAATCCCACCAGCACCATGTTGGCCCCGACCACCACACCCTGCGCGGCGGCGTGCATCATAATGTTTGGATCCAGAATGATAATCACGGCGTTATTTGTACCTGAATGGGGTGGCTTGAGCCTCTTTTTCCGGAGGGTCGCCCTACTGAAAGCCAGTATCCCTACGAGCCGGACCGTGTCGTGAGCCACCGCTTAGGCAGTGAATTGGCTGCGCTGCTTCGAATCGGCGGTCCGCTGATGGTAGCTCAGTTGGTGCAAACGGCGATGGGCTTTTTCGACACCGTTATGATGGGTCGAGTTGGGCCGATCGAACTGGCTGCGGTTGCTATCGGGACCGGGTTGTGGCATGCCCTGTTTTTATTCGCGCTGGGTATCCTGATGGCGCTTAGTCCCTCCGTGGCCCAGCTTAACGGTGCCGGCCGGATCGCTGCGATCGCGGCCTTGGTCTGGCAGGCACTGTGGCTGGGAGTAGCCTTGGGTTTGTTTTGCTGGGTGGCGTTACGTCAGATGGAGGTAGTGCTGATACTGCTGGGTATCGAACCGGCCATCGCTCCCATCGCTGGCGACTACCTGCGGGCGCTGTCTTGGGGGATGCCACCGATCTTTGTCTATATGGCCCTGCGCTTGTTCAGTGAAGGGATTGCTCGAACCCGTCCGGTTCTGCTGGTCAGCCTGTTGGGACTTGCGGTAAATGTGACAGGTAACTACGTGCTGATTTTCGGTCATTGGGGTTTTCCGCCCTTGGGTGCGCTGGGTTGCGGGATGGCAACTGCTCTCGGCATGTGGGCGATGCTGGCGGGTATGGTTGCCGTGGTGTGGGCGGATACTTATTACCGCTGTTATGGCCTGTTTCAACAATGGACTTGGCCGCGCTGGCGGGAATTGCAACCGTTGCTGGTCTTGGGCTTGCCCATTGGGGTTGGTTTGTTTTTGGAGACCGCTATCTTTGCCACCGTGGCTCTGTTGCTGGGCCGGCTTGGCGCAGTCGCGGCCGCTGCACATCAAGTGGCTCTAAATGTGGCGGCTATGACTTTTATGATCCCGCTGGGCTTGAGCATGGCCACCACCGTGCGAGTTGGCCACGCTATGGGCGTTGGTGATCCATGCGCGGCCCGATTCAGTGGCTTGGTCGGCATTGCTCTATCTGGGCTGTTCATGGCGATCATGGCGGTACTGATTTTTACTGGGCACCAAACGATCGCGCGTTTCTATACCGACGATGCGACGGTGGCGGCGGTGGCGGCGAGTTTGTTGCGGCTGGCTGCGCTGTTTCAGATTTCCGATGGCTTGCAGGTGGGGGCTCTTGGCGCACTGCGTGGTCTTAAGGATACCCGGCTGCCTTTGGTAATCGTGCTGATTGCTTACTGGTTGCTGGCCTTTCCACTGGCTTGCTTGGGGATCCACGAGGGCTTGGGACCAGCCGGTCCGTGGCTGGGTTTGATCGTGGGTTTGACCGTAGCCGCTGTGCTGCTGAATCTGCGGTTCTGGCGGCTCAGCGTCCGTCTGGGATGATGGTCTCCAGTCCTTTCAAGTAGGGTCGGAGTACTTCGGGAACTTGGATATGGCCTCGTTCATCTTGGTAGTTTTCGATCACTGCTACCAGGGTTCTGCCCACTGCCAAGCCGGAGCCGTTGAGTGTGTGAACCAGTTCTGGTTTTCCCGTGGCGGGATTGCGCCAGCGTGCCTGTAGTCGTCGTGCCTGAAAATCCTCGAAATTGCTGCACGAGGAGATTTCCCGGTATTTCTGTTGGCCGGGCAGCCAGACTTCCAAGTCATAGGTTTTCGCTGAGGAAAAGCCAATATCGCCGGTGCAGAGCGCCACTACTCGGTAAGGCAGTTCCAGCCGTTGCAGCACGGTCTCGGCGTGGCTGGTCAGCGCTTCCAGTACCGCGTAGGACTCCTCGGGACGAACGATTTGTACCAGTTCCACTTTTTCGAACTGGTGCTGGCGGATCATGCCGCGAACGTCCTTGCCGTAGGAACCGGCTTCGCTGCGGAAACAGGGCGTGTGTGCGACGTAACGCAGCGGGAGGCGGTTGGTTTCAAGAATGCAGTTGCGTGCCAAGTTGGTAACGGGGACTTCTGCGGTGGGGATGAGGTAGTAGCTTAGGTCGCCGCTTAGCTTGAATAGATCGGATTCGAATTTTGGTAGTTGTCCGGTGCCCCGCAGGCTGTCGGCATTGACTAGATAGGGTACGTAGACTTCCTGGTAGCCGTGCTCCTGGGTGTGTAAGTCGAGCATGAACTGAGTGAGTGCCCGGTGCAGTCGGGCTAACTGGCCTTGGATGACTACGAATCGGGCTCCGGTTAACGTGGCCGCTGCTTCAAAATTCAGGCCGCCTTCTGCGCTCAGATCCACATGGTCGCGCGGCTTGAACGCGAGTTGGTGTGGTTCTCCCCAACGGCGGATTTCGACATTGTCGGAATCGCGACTGCCGGTTGGTGTGCTGTCGTGTGGCAGGTTGGGGATTTCCAGTTGGTAAGCAAGCAACTGAAGCTGAATGGCATCGAGTTCGCTTTCGGCCTGTTTGAGTTCGTCACTGAGGGAAGCAACCTCGTTGAGCAACGGTTGAATGTCTTGTCCGTTAGCTTTGGCGCGACCGATGGTTTTAGAGTGGATATTGCGCTCGTTTTGTAGTTCCTGCGTTTGGATTTGCAGACTCTTGCGCTGGATTTCTAGAGCGCTGATAAGCTTTACATCCAGCGTGTAGCCGCGCCGCGCCAGTTTGGTGGCGGTTTGTTCCAGCTCGCTTCTAAGGAGTTTGGGGTCCAGCATTGAGATTGATGTTCCTGTGTTTTCCTGGGTGCGTGGAGTATATCGGAATTGGTGGAGATTAGATTTTGGATGATGATATAAATACAGGGTATTGATAAGGCGGCCCTTTAGGCCGCCCAGATAAATCAAAAACTCAGATCAACTCAGACATCGCGGGTCCACAGCGAGGCCATCGACGGACCCGTGCCGACGCACAACGAAGCGCCGCCTAGGGACTTGCCCTGCCGCTCCAGTTCATAGTACAGGCTGACCACGATGCGTAGGCCGGTGGAACCGACTGGATGGCCCAGAGCGATGCCGGAACCGTTGAAGTTGCAGTTATCCGGAGTCAGGTTCATCCCCTGCTCTTTCAGCATCCGCCCCACGCCCAGCCACTGCGCCGCAAAGGCTTCGTTGACTTCCCAGTAATCGATGTCTCCGAATTTAAGACCGGCCTGCTTGAGGCACTTCGGAATCGCCACCGCCGGACCCAACCCCATGACTTCCGCTTCGATGCCGGCGTTGCAGATACCGACCAGCTTCATCAAGGGCTTGATGCCCATTTCCTTGGCTTTATCCAGCGACATGATCACCACTGCGCTGGCGCCGTCGTTGATGCTGGAAGCGTTAGCGGCGGTAACCACGCCATCTTTCTTGAAGGCCGGCTTCAGCTTGCCAACACTTTCCATGCTGGCATTGGGGATAAAGTTTTCGTCGATATCAAAGAAAGTCGAACCCTTCCTGGACTTGAGTTCGACTGGCACGATCTCGCGCTTGAAGACGCCTTCCTTGGTTGCGGTGGTGCAGCGATTATGGCTGATCAGCGCCAGCTCGTCGCATTCCTGACGGGTAATGCCGTACTTGGTTGCAACGTTTTCCGCCGTCATCGCCATGTGACCGGGCACCAGTTCATCGAACAGGCCATCGTGGATCATGCTGTCTTCGATGTTGCCCTGCCCCATCCGGTAGCCCATACGGCCCTTGGGCAGCATGTAGGGGGCGTTGGTCATGCTTTCCACGCCGACCGCCAGGCCGATTTCGGTCTGGCCCAGCATGATGTTGTGGCAAGCAATCTCCAGCGCGCGCATACCGGAGGTGCAGTTCTGGTTGACCGACACAGCGCTGCTGTAGGCCGGCAAGCCGACCCGCATACTCACCTGGCGGGCCGGCAGGGAACCCTGCATACCGGTGTACAGTTGGCCCATGCAGATTTCGTCGATCTTGTCGGCTGGAACGCCAGACCGCTCGATCGCACCCTTGGCTGCGGTTATCGCCAGATCGCGAGCCGATACGTCCTTGAGGCTGCCCATGAATTTACCGATCGCCGTGCGTGCGGCGCTGACAATCACGACTTCTTTAAGAGCCATCAGTTACTCCTCATATTTTATGTAGTTACGGTAGTTGCGCGTTGGCTCGGTCCATCCCAGACCTTAATTGCCGAAGTTTCCTACCTTGCGTGTCCGCACGTACTTGGTAGCAGCGCGCGAAGGACGTTGGAAAGTAAAGCTTAACCTTGGTATATGTCAATTTTTCCCGCTGCTTGCCGATGGAGAGCATAATTTCTCATCGCAAAAAATATGATGATATAAAATAAACTTTATAAAATTTTTCGACTTTATATTTCAATTGGATGCAAACAAAGTCATATAACTGATCAAGTCATTAAACCGTCGCTCCCGGCCTTGGCGCAACGCCCCTGTGGTCGACGCGGAGAGTCCATCTCCAATTCGCTCTGGATGCCTTTTGCCAGCTTGGGTTATCGTTTTATCTTGTGGCACTCATGATCACCGACCGTGAGTGCGCTATTCTTCCGACTGGATTCATCGGCTCGACGCCGTAACCGGATGGGCGACGCCAAAGAGATACCGTCATGACCCTTGGAAAAGACCTGAATCTGTTTGCGGCGGCGGGTATCATCAACGACCATGAGTTCACTCATCTAATCGGCAAACGCGCCTGTCGTTTGCTGCGGCTGGCACATCTATTTTCGGCGAATAGTCCGGACTCCAGCTATTTAACCCGCTGTTTTATAGGTGATTTATTATCTCAATCCATTCAATTGGAAGAATTTCTTGATGCTTATGGCGCACGCAACAACCGCCGCTGGTCCCGGTTTCGATCGCTGACCGCCACGATCAAGCTGTTTGCCGATGTCTGTTATGAACTGCTCCACATCAAGTACTCCCTACCATCCTACCGGTTGTTGCCCATCGAGCGGGACTTCGCCGCAAGTACCGCCCAGTCGCTGGAACTTAGCGGCGAAATTCTGGCTACGGCAACCCATTGGATTATCGTACAGGCTGGTCGTTTGGACCTGCTGGTTCCGGTCGGCGACACCACAACAGAGCAATTCACCGAAGAGCTTCTCTCCGGCCGTCTGGCGCGGGACCGGGCCACGCGCAAGGTCAAGAGCGCCTCGGAAACCATCACTCAACTCGCCACCGCCTATCTAAATCTGGCCGCCGAAAGCGATCTCCTGAACATCGTCGACAGGACCGACCCCGCAGAATATTCAGCCTGTTTTCCGGATCCCATCAGCGAGGACAATCTGCGCTTTTTGAAATTCCGATTTCACAGTCTTCAATCTCTCTACGACACTCACGTCTCCGAAAGTGAAGTCGAAGGCATGGATGCCGATTTACCGATCTTGCGTGGCCATATCAGCGTGGTCTATCACCTGCTGGAAATTGCCACCCAACTGGTCCATTACTACGAACGTCACCTCAATATAGATACGGGCGATTCTTCATTGCGGCGGAAGTCGGTCATCGCGCCCCAGACTCTGCTGGCCATGCTAATGAACTATTCGATCGCCTTTGCAGGGCGTTACCTCAATCAGGGACGATCTCTTTGTTACACCATGCTCAAACGGTATGCCGAAGTGGGAAGGGTTATAGTGCCTGTTCCCTGCTACAGAGGACTTCACGTTCGACCGGCTACTCTGATCGCGAGAATCGTGCGCCATTACGGCAGCGATGTACGAATGGAGTTGGACGACCAG
>JBATDL010000520.1:0-12240 GCA_049663445.1 Candidatus Competibacter sp. | reverse complement strand
AAAAAGTCCTGGCGAATAAATAATCGGGTAGTCTTTTCGAGCCGCGATGTAAGTCGCGGCTTTTTTTTGCCCGTTTTACGGACGGCGGCACGCGATTGTCCGGCGCGTACTCAATGGCGGCAGCGCTTTCCAGAAACATCCGTATGCTGGGTTTGGTAACGGTGGGCGAGCGGCACATAGCCAGCGTTTGGTGGGGCCGCTCCAGATTTGCAGAGGTCGCGCCAGGCATCGAGCGGCGTTTGCCTCACTCTGGTCAGCAAAAGGGCGCGGCCCAGCAACCCGGCTAGGGTGCGATGGAACCATTCATCCGTATCTTGCTTGGGTTTGTGGGATGGTGAACCCAACTTTCCCAGAGGCTCCAACTCTTGAGAGGATGGGGAACCATGAAGACATCGATAAAGTATTCCTCTGAAGTATGGGAGCAGGTGCTTCGGATGATATAGCGTTCCTGTTTGACTTGTGGAGTCACCGGTTCGAACCACCCCGGCGCTGCGCGCCACCCCTCCTTGGCCAAGGAGGGGAAATTTCACAACTGATTTGGGAACGCTATATAACGCAGCCAACAAAAAACCGGCGGGATCGCCGCCGGTCTTGTTAGGTTGCTGGCAAAGAGGAGAGATTACCTCTTGCCGTGTTCAAGGCTCACTGTGTCGAAGCCGCTTCCGGCTGCGGTGGCTGTACCCTGATCTGGAGCGTTTCGCTGCGAATCTCAGGGCCGACGGTAGAGAAGAAGAAGTCTACGCTGCCATCCGTGGGTAAGTCGTTGACTTGTAGAACCAGATTAGTGAACCCACCTGCACCGCTGGCTAGTGTGGCCGGAACCACCGACGCCGTGGGCGTATGCAAGTTGGCAATCGCGCGTGCTTGGGCGGCGGCAATCTTTGCATTATCCAACGCAGTCGCCAGTTCTTTTTGCTTGGCGCATTTTTCTGGATCTCTTTCAACCACAGCTTCCGGATTCGCCGGGTCCACGATTAAATCGCAAACCCCTGGGTTAGCGGCAACAAATACATCAAAAGCGACTTGCGCCTTCACCACGACCTCTTCCGCCAGAACGGCCGCTGCTTCAGATGGATCGTTGATGACAATTTCCAGTGCAATCGGCACACCTGGAACCGGGGTGCGGCGCAACACGCCTCCAGATGTCACGCCACCATCCAGTAGTTGCAACGTGACTGGCAAATTAACTGCTGCCCCTGAAGCCACTTCCTGAGTGACCGTAATCAATCCCGGCCATGGCACTAAATCAATCGGCGCTATAGCGGCTACTTGCGCCGCCAGTTGTCCCGGGGCCGTTATGGTCAAGACGCTATTGTCCGATGTACCCAAATACCAATGAGTCATTACCGAACCTACCTTACCGCCATTGCCTTCGGCCACCAACATGAACCGCCGCCCGACTTGGCTCGCCGGATAATTCATGATGGTATTCGCCACGCCACTGGAATCTGTCGTCACAATCACTTCCGTCAACCCAAACACCGGGCTATTGATCATGTTGAAGTTCATGACGTTGCCCTTGTGCGGCGCGCAACCCACTGTGTACCAGATATTGGCGCCTACATTTTGCTGGGTCTGATTGAACGGGGTGTTAGCGACCAGCATGTTTCCTGCCCGCCCGGTGATAATCCGGCTACCCACATGGTATTCTGGCCGACCTTCCGAAGGTAGCGCGTTGATCGTGCTTGGATTCGGATTGATGATTTCGGGGTCTTGCAACACCAGCAGGCAAAGAGGATTGGCCACGGCATACGACACGCCATTGGGCACCACGAATGGATTCAGAGTATCGCCAATCGCCCGCGATACCGTGCGGTTGGGCGCGAAGAATTCCCAGCCCCCTTCCTGTGGATCGCCGTTGTACCCAGTGATGGCGAACTGACCATGCCCTTGATCGGGATAGCGGTTCACCAGCATGTCCAACGGCGAATCGATCAGCCGAAAAGTGATCGGCGTGCCTGCGGGCGGTGGGTTGCCATAGGGATCGCTGGCAATCACCGACACGAAACGTGTGAACATACCATTCCACAAGGTATCCTTGACCCCTTCGGCAGTAAATGGGTCTGCCAGCGTCGTGGGATCGACTAATTGGGCAGCCAAGTTGTTTTTCCGTCCCAGCACCGCATCCATGAACGGCCCGCTGAACGTCAGCGAAGTCAGTTCGCCCGTCCCAATCGGCACCGAAGCATAATTGGTGATCGGCATCTGAATGCCGTTATCCACATTGTTATCGGCACGGTCTGCTGTCGCGGAAATCAGAACCGTGCCGGGCAGCGAACCGCTGTGTAAAGTCACGGTTGCCGCACCACCGATGGGGTCGGTCAGGATTGTGGCCCCTTGCTGCGTATTACCCGCAGCATCGGTCGCGCTCAACCATTCACCACCGTTTGGACGGTTCGGCAGCAGTTCGATCCGCAGCATATGACCTCCGCTGGGACTGACTGGCTGGCCAAAATCGTCCAACACAAAAAGCTGGAACAGCTTGAAGTTCCGCTGCTCAACGGTGGTAGTACCGCTGGGATTGGTGTGGATATAAACCGGTGTGGGGTCCATGACGAAATTGACCATGGCCGGTTTCCCTCCACCGACGCCCCCGGTGCCGCCCCC
The DNA here is from genome assembly GCA_049663445.1 of Candidatus Competibacter sp. Lineage (GTDB taxonomy): Bacteria > Pseudomonadota > Gammaproteobacteria > Competibacterales > Competibacteraceae > Competibacter. The sequence continues at coordinate 9,633 of JBATDL010000520.1, read as the reverse complement.
GGTCACATTGATGGTCAGACTGGCGCTGATCGCCTGCCCGGTATTCGGATCGGTGGCGGAAGCCGCCAGCACCACTGTCCCCGGCGTGCTGTTGGCATGGAAGTGAGCCGTGACAACGCCATCGGTGTCTTCAAATGTCAGCCGGCGAAACGCCAATGGATTGCCATTATCATCTTCGTGCTCCGAGTTACCATCCAGGTAAAACAACGCACCGCTGGAAAGGCCCGAGACGATACTGATTGCAACACTTGGCGCCGGGAACAAATTACCATTCTTTTTAACGACAACGGTGATCGTATTGGTATACGGACCGCTCGGATTTATTCCGGCATTGGTGATGTTCAGCGGCAATGTGGTCTTGTCGGCGGTCATCCCGACGCTAATCGACGCCTGTCCGGTAAACCCACCGGTGAAACCACCACCGCCACTGCCATCAAAACGAATGGCATCGCTGCTACCCCCCCAACCGACCAATACCACGGCCAGCAACAGCAATTCTGCAAACCCCGTCAATCGTCTCAGTGATCGCATGGCTTATCTCCCCGCGATGAAAGCATGTTGTTCTTTGGATCCTTAGCGCTCGGCCAATGCACCGTTCTTTAAGATCTGCGGCGTTACGAAGATCAGCAATTCGCGCTTGGTATTGTTCTTGCCCGTAGTCCGGAACAAGTACCCCAACAAAGGGATGTCCCCCAGCAGAGGCACCTTGCTGACATCATCGCGCTTGGTTTGCTCGAAAACACCGCCCAGCACCACGGTTTCGCCATTGTTCACCATGACCTCCGTTTCGACTTCACGCTTATCGATGCTGACCTGCGGCCCGGTCGCGGTCGCCACAGTGGCGCCCTGCTCATCCTTGGAAACCTTGAGATTCATACGGACGCGATCATCCGGCGTGATTTGAGGCGTCACCTCCAATTTCAGGAAGGCATCCTTGAATTCCACATTGGTTCCGCTTTGGCTGACCGTCGAGTAAGGAATTTGCCGGCCTTGCAGAACCGTCGCCTTCTTCAGATCGGCGGTCACCACTCGGGGATTCGAAATGATCTCACCCTTGCCTTCAACTTGTAGCGCCGAAAGCTCCAAGTCCACCAGATAATCCGCCCCCAGGATCGAAAGCGCCAACCTCGGTCCGGCCACTGGGAAGTTCACCCCCAAGCGCTGATCGAGATCCGGCACCGCCACCGGGAAGGGCTGGCCGGTGTTGATCAAATTATCCACCGCGCTGCCGACCATGGTATTAGTGCCCTGCAGGCTGCCGCTCAGCGTATTCACGCTGCTGCCACCTTGATTGACGCCGGTCACACCAAAGCGAACGCCCAGATCGCGGCTGAAGTCATCGCTGGCGATCACCACCCGCGAGTCGATCATCACTTGGCGAGTCGGCACGTCCAGCTTGCTCACCAGATCGCGGACCTCTCCAATCTTATCGGGCACATCCTTAACGATCAGGGAATTGGTGCGTTCGTCAAACACCACATCCCCACGCGGCGACAACATGGTTTGTCCCTTTTCGCCGGCCTGTTTGAGCAGGGCCGCCAGCTCCGCCGCCTTGGCATAATTCACCTGAATAATCTCGGTTCGCAACGGGATCAACTCCTGCACCGTCTTGCGCGATTCAAGATCCAGTTTTTCGCGTGCCGCAATTTCTTCGGTCGGGGCGATGAAGACCACATTGCCGTTCTGGCGCATGGCCAAGCCTTTGGTGCGCAGGATGATATCCAGCGCTTGGTCCCAAGGTACGTTCTGCAAGCGCAGCGTCAGGTTGCCCTTCACGCTGTCGCTGACCACGATGTTCAGCCCGGTAAAATCCGCCAGAATCTGCAGGATCGCCCGTACCTCGATATCCTGGAAGTTCAGCGACAACAGGTCGCCCTTATACTTCTTCTTGGACGGATCGAGCATTGCTTCCTTCTCTTCTTCTTCCGCAGATTTCTGCGGCGGGCGCACCTCGATCACATATAAATCGTTAGCCTGATAGGCCAAGTACTCGAACGGTGGGCTAGGCAGAATGCTCAAGCGGGCGTTGTTACCCCGATTCAGCGCCTCCACAGTCGTGACCGGCGTGGCGAAATCGGTTACGTCCAGACGTCGCTGCTGGCCTTTTTTCAAGGTCGCCCCTTGGAAATCGGCGATGATCTGATTGCCTTCCTGCCGCACATCCACCGGAATTCCTGGATTCGACAGTTTGACCGTGATCACACCCTGCCCGCCCGGGCCGCGCCGGAAGCTGACATCGCTGACATTGCGCGACGGTGTGACCGGTACTTCGCCGCGCCGCGATGTAGCGGCGGCGACCACCGATGCCATCGGGGTGGGCGCCGGAGTCTTGGAAGCGCTTGCTCCCGCATTCTCCAGCGTCAACAACACCGTGTTGCCCTGCATCTGCACCTTGTAGGGCACCAGCCGCGCCAAATTCAGCGAGGCCCGGGTCCGGTCAGACCCTTCCAGCACGCTGATCCGGTCGGCCACGCCGACGTTGATGGATTGCTGCCGCGTATTCAGCCCGTTGCGCGTGTTCAGAAAATCCAGCACGATGCGCGCTGGCTCGTTGATGGTGAATGTGCTCGGAGGCTGCGCGGGTGCTTCCGAGAGCCGGAAGCGGAGTTGCAGACGGTTTCCGGCCAGCGGGCTGATATCCACCGCCTGTAATACCGGTTCCCGTTCGGGAGCCGCCGCCAGCGCCCCGGTCCACCCCCCCCACAGCATCCCTCCAATCAAAAAAGCCGTAACCGCCAACATTGGCGGCAGCCATCCCCCGCCCGGTCGCCGGTCATGTTGGCCTTCGCTCGTGGACCTGCTCGTCATGACACTTCCCCCTCGATCATTGGGTAAGCGACAGAAACGCATCCCGTTCCTGCCAGCGCCCGGGTCCATCCGGAACGATCTCCCGCAAATCTACTTGCTGCTCCGTGATGTCGACAATCTTGCCGTGGTTGGTCCCCAGGTAATTATTGTTCTGCACCCGGTGCACGACGCCATCGGGCGCCAGGATCAGCGCCCATAACTCATTATTACCCCCCATGCGAAAAGTACCCATCATCTTGAGCGAGCCTAATGAGTACTTTTCCAGTTCTTCACGCACCCGATTGGGGTCGGGCCGCACGCCGGTATAGCTGCCGCTTTGCTGGGCCGCCAGCGCCTGCGTCAGCATTAACTCCTCCTCTTGGGCGAACGGCGCCACGCCGAATGGATCCTTGATACCCTGCGCGGTGTAGGCAAACGGTGTATAGGGCTTGATCTCCGGCGGAGGGTCAGGCTTCTTCATCGGCGTGGTGCGCTTGGTGGTCTCGACGAACTGCTGCAAATCGGTCATATCGCGCTGCGCACATCCCGCCAGGGCGGTCAACATCGTGCCCAGCAACAAAACGGTGCGGACGGGTGCGGCGACACTCGGATGAAAGCACGGGTTCATTTTTTGCCGGCCCCCTTGCCTTTTTGCTGGCCTGCGGACGGCGCGTTGGCTTCATCCATATAGCGATACGTCTGCAAAGTGGCCTGGATGTTGAGGGTCCCTACATCGTTCGCTTTCTTGCCACCTTTCGTTGCCTTATCGTTGGTAGCGGTCAGCGTCGCATTCTCCAGGGTCACAATCCGCGACAGCGCCGCAACCCCGCTGACGAACGCGCCGAACTGATGATAAGTCCCCTGCGCCTTGATGGTGATCGGCTTGGCGGCATAAAAATCCCGAGGCTGTTCGGCCTCGGGTTTGAATAGCTCGAAGTCCAGACCGTTTTTCTTGCCGGTGTTGGACACATCATCCAGCAGATCAGGCATCTCCGTACCGGTCGGCAATTGCCGCAACATGACTGCCAGCTCGGCCTCCATCTGCTTAAGCTGCGCCCGAAATGATTCCAAACTGGCTGCAACCCGCTGCTTTTCAATAAACTCCTGCCGCAGTTGCTGCTCCTCGCGGGTCACCCGATCCAGTTCTTCCAAGCGGTCGCTGGTGAAGAAATAGTAGCCGGCTCCCAGCACGGAGGCGATAACCAGAACGGACAGCACGATCTTGCCGATCCATGGCCAGTCGCCGGCTTCTCGCAGATCAAAGTCGCTGAGGTTGATTTCCGACAGATTCATGTTTTACCCCCCGCGCCCGCTTGCTCCGCATCCAGTTTCAGCGGAACGACCAGCTCGAACACTCGCGCCTGCACGTTATTCAAATCTTTGGTCTGAATCACTTGCAAAACCGGCTCACCAAACAGATTAATATCTCGAATACTGCGCATGAATTCGGAAATAATCAGATCGGAGCGGGCAACACCGTTGAGAGTTACCTGATTGCTGGTGGTCTTGAAAGCGGTCAGGTAGATATCCTGGGGAACCAGGCGGACCAGTTCATCCAGCATCCGCACCATACCGGGACGGCTGGCTTGTAACTTCTGAATGACGTTGAGGCGCTCCACCAACCGATTCCGGGTTTGCCGTAACGCCTGGATCTCCTCGGCGGCTTTCTTGAGTCGAGCCAGTTCGCCGCGCAAATAGTTGTTGCGCTCCTGCTGATACTCGATGCGGTTAGCGATTTCGGTTTGCACCAGAAACACGATGCCGGCGGCACCCAATGCCGCCGCGACCAGCATCGAGAGCAACTCGCGCTGTCGCTGGGCACGGCGCGCCTCGCGCCAAGGCAGCAAATTGATGCGCGTCATGTCAGTCGAAGCTCCTCAGGGCCAGCCCACCGGCGACCGCCAGCAAGGGTGCGTCGCGCAATAAGGCGCTGCTGTTCACTTTAGCGGCGCTCCCCATGTTCTTGAAGGGATTCGCGACCACCGTGGCGATACCCAGCACGTCCGCCACCACCCGGTCCAAACCCACGATCATGGCGCCGCCTCCCACCAAGGCGATCGTGTCTACATTATAGCGGCCCGAAGCGTATTGGTCGGAGGAAAAAAAGAACTGCAAGCCGTGTCCGATCTGCTCGGCCAGCATGTGTTTGAAAGGTTCCAGCACCGCTGTAGCGAAATCATCGGCCACCGAATCGGTGGAGCGCTTGGCCTGTTCGGCCTGCTCCCGGGACAGCCCATAGGTCTCGGCGATCCGGAGGGTGAGTTGATCGCAGCCAAAGCCCTGCTCGCGGGTAAAAATAACGCGATTCTGCTGCATGATGTACAAATTGGTGATGGTCGCTCCAATATCGACTAGCGCAGTCAGATTTTCCTGCGGCTTGTCCAGACTCAGCGAGCCACTGCCACCTGCCTTGGGCAGGCCCTCCATCAGCAAGCGGAACGAGTTTTCCAAGGCATAGGCCTCGATATCCACGATCACCGGAACCAAACCCGCATTTCTAAGCGCGGCTTCCCGTGTATCCACGTTCTCCTTGCGGGTGGCCACCAACATAACATCCTGCATTTCGCTGCTGGCTTGGGACAGCCCCTTTATCTCAAAATCCAGATAGATTTCCTCGACAGGGTATGGGATATATTGGGCCGCCTCGATTGAGATATTGATCTCAACATCGCCTTCCTTAAATTCCGCCGGCATCGGTATGGTGCGTGTGATCACGCTGGATGTAGGTACGGCGACGGCAGCGCGGCGCAAGCGGGTGCCCGATTTACGGCAAGCCCGTTTGATCGCCTCCCCCATCGCATCGGGATCGGCGGGGTTGCGGTCCTCCATCATCCCCTCGCCCAGCGGTTCGACGGCGAAAGCTTCAACCCGAAACCGCGGCCCGGAACGGCTCAACTCGATCAGCTTGATCGACGAGGGACTGATATCGATGCCCAGAATAGGTTCTTTACGCTTGAACAGAGCCAAGTTACGCTTCCTCAACTGATCTGATTGAACGAATCAAACCCGTACCCAGGAAATATAGCAAACAAACGTGCCTAAAGTGTCGGGGAATGCCACAACCCGCCGCCATCGCCCCATCGGAGTCTGCCCATGGCCCAACGACGACGCGACACTTCACCACGACTTAAGACCCTCATAGCGCAGGAAAGCGCCCGGATCATGGTCGAAGAAGGGATTCAGGATTTCCGTAGCGCCAAGCGCAAGGCCGCCATTCGCTTGGCGGTAACCGATAGGTCTGCCCTGCCAGACAATGCCGAGATCGAACAGGCATTGCTCGACTACCAGCGGCTGTTCCATGCTAGCCGTCAAGCGCGACACCTGCGCGACCTGCGCGAAACCGCCGTGGAAGCTATGCGGTTTCTGGCGCGTTTCCGGCCCCGGTTGGTCGGCCCGGTACTGAGCGGCGCCGCCGGCCCGCATGCCGATATCCACCTGCACCTGTTTGCCGATACACCCACGGATGTCCTGCTGCTTTTGATGGAACACCGCATTCCCTTCGATACCACGGAACGCCGCCTCAAACTGAGCAATGGCGATCCGGCTTGCCTACCTACCTTTCGGCTCGACATCGACGGCGGATGCATCGACCTGATCATTTTCTCACCACTAGCCGAACGAGAAGCGCCACGCAGCCCGGTCGATGGCCGCCCCATGCGGCGGGCGGGCCTAGCCGAGGTTCAGGCCTTGCTGGCCGAAGATCAGCAGCAGACGCCACCGGCCGCTACCGAGCGCTGACATCGACCCGCCGCCTCGACTAGGCCTTGCTGGCGGCGGTACTTGGATGGGTGTCGACAAAATGCTTGAGCACCAGCTTCAACTGCAGGGCTTTTTCGGTATGCCCGCGCCGGTTCGCATCCTCAATATCTTCCAGGATGATACGCTTGATCATCGGTATGCCTTCCGGCGTATGCACCAGATAGCTACCCAGTTCCAAAGCCGCCATTTCCGGCAGATGCTCGTGCTGGGAGATGGCTTCGATCTCTTCTTCGGTCAGGTCGCTCAACTCCAGACAGTCTTCATAAGTCAACATGGATGTTTCCTCCTGAGTTGTTATTCGATGGATCAAAACCTGCTACCAAGGCACGCCGCCAAGCAGGATCAGCCCTGCCCCAATGCCCGTTATTAAAGGTTAAACCCGGCGATGCGTCCACACAAGTACAAACCCTATGACTGTTGTACTTAATTGCATCCTTTCCGATCTTGAATCTTCCATATCCCGTGATTACCCATGAAAAAGTTAGCTCGATAGCTCATGGATTCAAATAGGCGGCGCGTTGTATCATCGCAATTTGGTTTCCGTTGCAAGCGACCGCCACTCCAAAAGCCTTATGAGCCACGATCCTTCCGCCGCGCCCGGCGAGCCGCCGTCCCCGTGTATTGGGGTCTGCGTCATCAACTCGCAGATCCAACTGTGCGACGGCTGCTACCGTACGCTGGAGGAAATCGCCGCTTGGTGGGACTACACGCCCGCGCAAAAGCACGAGGTGCTGGCACGGTTAGAACAGCGGCTGGCACGAATCGTGGACGGTACGTTCTTCGACTAACGGCGCTCGCTGCCCAACTTTTGCTCCTGTGAGGACTTCTCATGCCGCTGCCCGCTCCCCGCCAGCTACTGCACAAGCGCGTCGTTCAATGCTGGGGCTACCGGCGCGAGGATGGCTTGTGGGACATCGAAGGGCAGATGGTTGACACCAAAACCTACCCCTTTCCCAACGAAGATCGCGGTGGGGCAATTCAGGCCGGCGAACCGCTGCACGACCTGTGGATTCGCCTGACCGTCGACAGCCAGTGTCTGATTCATGCGGTCGAGGCCCGCACCGATGGCGCGCCGTTCGCCCTGTGCCCGGCGGTCACCAGCCGCTACCAGGGGTTGGTCGGCGTACGGATCGGGCCTGGCTGGTCGCTGAAGCTGAAGGAATTATTTGGCGGCGTGCACGGTTGCACGCACATGACCGAACTGTTGGGTCCCGTGGCCACCACGTTCTTTCAAACCCTCTATGGTCAGCGCTACGACGAGGAAGACGCCAAGCCTGCCGCCACCCGCAAGCCACCGCCGGTCCTGAATACATGTCATGCGCTAGCCAGTGACGGCCCAGTGGTCAGGAAGCGCTGGCCGCAGGCCTACACCGGCCCGGACCGGGAAACGAACGATCACAACCGCCCGTTGCTGGAAGGCTGCATCACTTAAACCGCCACCCGGCCGACGGTGGTCTTTCCTCAAACGCCTTCCGGCTTTGGATCGCGCGCCAGCAGATTTTCCACCGCCTGGCGTGGACTCTGGCCGTGGTATAATACCGCATCCACTTGTTCGGTGATCGGCAGTTCCACGCCGTACCGCCGCGCCAGCCGCAGGGTTTCCCGCACCGTCGCCGCGCCTTCCACCACTTGGCCGATGGCCGCGCAAGCTGCCCCGGCGCTGTCGCCTCGACCGATCGCCAAACCGAATCGCCGGTTGCGTGACTGGTCGTCGGTACAGGTCAACACCAAATCGCCGATACCGGCCAATCCCATAAACGTTTCGCGCTGGCCACCCACTGCCACGCCCAACCGCACCATCTCCGCCAACCCACGCGTGATCAGCGCCGCCCGGGCGTTGGCCCCAAAGCCCAGACCGTCGGCAATACCGGCGGCGATGGCCAGCACGTTCTTGACCGCACCGCCCAGTTCGACGCCGATCACATCGCTGCTGGTATAGGCGCGCAAGTTAGAGCCATGCAGTACGGCCGCCACCCGGCGAGCATGCGCCGCATCCCAGGAGGCGACCGTAACAGCCGTCGGCAAACCGCAGGCCACTTCCACCGCGAAGCTGGGGCCCGAAATCACCGCCGCCGGTCTGCCCCGGCCGAGTGCGTCCAGCGTAACCTCATGCAAAAACCGGCCACCGCCATGCTCCAAGCCTTTCGTAGCCCAAGCGAAACCAGCGGTTTCCGGCAACAACGGCCGCAATCGGGCCAAGGTCGCCCCGTAGGCATGGCTTGGCACCGCGACCAGCGCCAGATCAACACCGGCGAGCGCTTCGACCAAATCGGACCCTGCGTTCAAGCAGGACGGGAATAGCACACCGGGTAGATAGCGACGGTTTTCCCGCTCCCGGCACAACGGCGCGACTTCTTCCGGATCGTGCCCCCACAAGCAGACATGATGCCCGTTGCGCGCCAGCAGCAACGCCAACGCGGTGCCCCAGCTCCCCGCCCCAAGAACGGTGACCCGCGTGGCAGCGGGCATCTGTCAGGAAGTAGTAGTTGGAGCAGAGGAAGACGGGGAAGCGGCGACGGCTTGCGCCTGCTGTTGCTGCAAACGTTGCAGGTAGAGGTTGTCGAAATTGATCGGATTGAGCAGCAGCGCCGGGAACCCACCCTTGCCGATCAACGAGGCTAGTTCCTCGCGGGCGAAGGGGAACAGGAGATTTGGGCAGTACGCATGCAGCATGGGACCCATTTGTTCGTCATTGAAACCCCGCAGCGCGAACAAGCCACCTTGCTGCACCTCAACCAGATAGGCGGTGCGGTCGCCGAGCTTAGCGGTGATCGTCACGCTCAGCGACACTTCAAACAAGTCTTCGGCCAGCGGCTTGGCACCGGTTTCCAGGCGCACCTCGGTCTGCGGTTGCCATTGCTCGGTAAAAATCATCGGAGAATTAGGAGTCTCCAGCGATACATCCTTCAGATAAATTTTCTGAATTTCGAAATGCTGGGGAACCTGTTGCTGATCGCTCATGCACAATGCCTTGTCTTGTGGGTGGGAAATATCCGTCATTCTACAGGGTCCGCGCCATACAGCCCAACAATCCACCCGGACCCAGCCGTGGTTGCGGCGCGTGGACCGGACGCTGGCGGCCTACCC
>JBATDL010000519.1:0-1846 GCA_049663445.1 Candidatus Competibacter sp. | reverse complement strand
GGTTTACTCCGGTCGCTGCGGCTACTACCCTTACCGGTATCCGATCGTGAAGTTTTTGTTAAACAACAGGATACGGAGGGTAAAACATGATTTTGAGAGCGTTGGTCCCGCTGGTGGTCTTCTTGGCCCTGGTCTTGGTGGGCTGCCGCAGTAACCCGGTCTACGACATCGCGAACATGCCGGTGACGACCAGTACCCGCAGCTATTCGCTGGGCGACGTGCGCGGCGCCATCCTGCGGGCGGGGGCGTCGCAGGGCTGGCAGATGAAAATCGTCCGGCCTGGCCTGATCATCGGCACGCTCTACCTGCGCAGTCACATGGCTCAGGTCGAAATCCCCTATGACCGGGTGACCTACAGCATTTTGTACCGGGACAGCAATAACCTGGATTACGACGGCGTCAACATTCACAGCAACTACAACAGTTGGGTGCAGCGGCTGAGTGCCGAGATCAACGCCCAGCTCAGTACGCTGTAAGCCGGCACAACCGCATCCACCGGGCGGCGCGGCGTTTCGAAATTCTCCGTCCGTCCGCGCGGATCAGGGCGGGCGCCGCTGCCAGCCGAGACGTGGATTAGTCAAACTGCGTGGGTTATGTTAAGGTTATCGGCAAGTTTGTCGCGGCGCGGTCCGGTTCGCGCCCCGAGGTTCCAGCCGTTCCTCCCGGAATTGTCGCCCGCGGGTTTTCCGATTCCCGTTCCTCCCGCAAGCCTGTCGTCGCGCTCCACCCTGTTGTGGCTGGGCACGCCTCGATCACCCTCAATCCTATTTCATTCTGCCTGGACCGGTTCCATGCCCACGCATGGGCAGGCGGATTCAGGAGTATTCAATGCCGTTTGCCTCTCTTGGCCTGGTCGATGACCTGGCGCGCACCGTTGCCGCCCGTGGTTACACCACGCCGACCCCCATTCAATCCCAAGCGATTCCCGTCATCCTGGCGGGGCGCGATTTGCTCGCCGCCGCTCAGACCGGCACCGGCAAGACCGCCGCGTTCACCCTGCCGTTGTTGCAGCGCCTGCAAACCCGCCCCGAAACACGGATGCCGGCCGGTCGGCCGCGCGTCCTGGTACTAGCCCCAACCCGCGAATTGGCCGCCCAGGTTGCCGACAGCGTGCGCGTCTACGGTCGCCATGTCGCGCCCCGTACCGCGCTGGTGGTCGGCGGCGTCAGCATGAAGCCCCAGTTGGACGCGCTGCGGCGCGGAGTGGATGTCCTGGTGGCCACGCCGGGGCGGCTGCTGGACCACCTGAGTCAGAAGACCGTCAGCTTGGCCGGCGTCGAGATTCTGGTGCTGGACGAGGCCGACCGGATGTTGGATCTCGGCTTCCTGCCGGCGATCCGCCGCCTGCTGGCGCTGTTGCCCCGGCAGCGGCAGACGCTGTTGTTCTCGGCCACCTTCGCCGATCCGATCCGCCAGTTGGCCGGCGATTTTCTGCGCGAACCGGTGGTGATCGATGTGGCCCCGCGCAACGCGCCCGCCGACTTGGTGGAACAGCAGGTGCATCCGGTGGAGCAGACCGACAAAGCCGCACTGCTCGGGCGTCTGCTGAGCGCCGGTGAGCGGGATGCGACCCTGGTGTTCACCCGCACCAAGCACGGCGCCGACCGGCTGAGCCGCCAACTCGAACGCGAAGGCATCCGCACTGCCGCCCTGCACGGCAACAAGAGCCAGTCGGCGCGCACCCGCGCCCTGGACGATTTCAAGCAGGGCCGGATTCAGGTGCTGGTCGCCACCGATATTGCCGCTCGCGGTCTGGACATCGTCCAGTTGCCGCGAGTGGTGAATTACGAATTGCCGCATGTGCCCGAGGACTACGTCCATCGCATCGGCCGCACCGGTCGCGCCG
>JBATDL010000518.1:0-3505 GCA_049663445.1 Candidatus Competibacter sp. | reverse complement strand
AGGTAGAAGGACTCCCACTGATAGGCATCTCCCGGCCGGCCCTCGCTCTGCATTTTTTCGGTCTTGCGCCGCCCGGAACAACTGCGCCGATGCTTGACCTTGTTCCGGTCGCCGTCGCTATCGACAGTGACTCCACAATGGATACAGGCCATGAACCCGGTCTCCGAAACCTCCTGATCGACGCCGAATGGCAAGCTACCGGAAGTCCCGGCAAACCCGGTATTGACCTGGCGCAGGGCCAGCGCCGCCCGGTATTCGATGCCGAAAGGCTCAGATTCGTCCGCCACCGCGCCACTCGGCGCATCGAGGGTGGTGTCAAAGCTGGGGACGATCCGATAGAAGCGCTGTTCCCGCTCGTCCGCCCGATCACCGGACAGGCTCTCGTAATGCTCCATGTAGGAGATCGCCTGGGATCGTGCGAACTCAAGAAACTGTTTGTGCTGGCTCCGATCCCGTTGCGAATGGGCGTCCGCGACATAGCCGCATTGCGGACAGGCCAGGGAGGCGTCGGGCCGGTTGAGTTCCTCGGTCCGCCGGATATGCCCGCATTCGCCACAAATCGCCCACTGTTCCAGCAGGGGCTGGGCCGGCGATCCCAGCGCCAGTTGCTGAATTTCAAACGCATGACTGTGGGTGTAGAAGCGGTTGCGGGGCGCCAGTTCCCGCAACGCCGAACCCGCGCCCCGCACGATGTCATAAGCCCCCAGTTCGCGGTCATTCTCCTGTCCCAGGGTGGTGGGACGGCGGCGGTGTTCGTTATAGAGCACCCCATTGAAATGCACGCCCCGCTCGGGGAAGGCATAGTTCGGCAACAGGCCATATTCGATCAGGATCTCCAGGACCGCGGTGCGATCCAGGGTGGTTTGTCGCACGCGCAGAATCCGGCTTTCCTGTTCGATTTCCCGCAGACTTTCCCGATCGTCGTTGCCCTCGGCTTCCTTCTTCTGGTCGGCGAGGCGTTTCCGCGCATTGACGATCGCCTGCCGCTGGCTGTCGAAATCCCGGGCGGCTTTGTGGATGCGTTCCCGCAACACTTCGGCCCGGGTTTCCCGCAGGAACCGCTCCCGGGTGTCATCGCGCACATCCGCGCTGAACCGGGCCATGAATCGGCCCTGGAGCGCTGCTTCCCGTTGGGCCATCCAGGCCAGGAGCGATGTCATGGGTCCCTTGCCGCTGTCCAGATCCTCAGCCAGTTGCCGGCCGGTGGCGGGCATCGCCTGGATGACGCCCTCCTTGACGGCGCTGTCGAAGCAGAACGCCAGATACTGACGGACCAGGACCGCGCTGGCGTCCAGCCAGCAGCCCGGCGGTTCGATTTGACCAGCCAGCATCTCCCCAGGGCGACCGAAGAAGAACAGATCGTGGGGTCGCTGGTTGATCACCGCCAGCACCAGCGCCGTCCCGGTGCTGCGTCCGGCGCGGCCGATTCGTTGCAGATAACTGGCGGTGGTGGGCGGAATCGAACAGAGCAGGGTGCTGGACAGGTCGCCGATATCGATGCCCATCTCCAGCGTTGAGGTGGCGGTCAGCACGTTCGGGTCATCGGCATGGCCGCCGTGATTGAATCGGTCTTCGAGCGACTCGCGTTCCTCGGTGGTCAGCAAACCGGTATGCTCCTGAGCGAACACGCGGCGTAACGCGCCCTTGCGATAGCGTTTCTGGTAATAGATCTGCCGGTCGTTGGATTCGATCCGACGGTAGTTGCCCCGCTCGCTCCGATAGGCGAGGGTCGGCGCGCCGTCCCAGTCGGCGGTTTCATGCAACGGGCGATACAGTCGTTGGCCGCTGTAGTTACACTCATATTGCACGCCTTCGGACCATAGGCGAGCGCAGTCGGCGGACAGGGCTATCATTCGCTGGCCGCCGTCGCGCCGCACTTCCCGCAGCAAGCCCGATTCACAACCGGCGTCCAGGAACGCTCGAATCAGGTCCAAAATCGAGGATTCCGGGGTATGGGTCAGCGCCAGCGCCCGCTGCGCCCAAACGATCTGCCACGGGGACAACTGCCCCGGCCGCGATGGCGCCAGCAGGTGATCATGATCCCGGTGGGGGGCCAGGGCCATCAGTCGAGGTCGGTAGCGTCCGGCGGGTGGAAACAGTTCCCGGCCTACCACGGCCCGGCCAAACGGATATTTGCCCCAGTAACTCACTCGCGCGTAGCTGTCGAGATAGGGGTGATAGAGGCCCCCGCGTTCGCGCTGGCGGTGCAGGATCCCGAGGATCCAGCGTCGGAGACGTTTGTCGCCCGCCGCGCTGGCGCCGGCCAGGAGGGTCGGATCGATGGCGGGCAAGCGCCGACGAATGAGCGCGACGGTGGCGTCGAGGATGGCGTCGTCCCAGCCCAGCGTCGCGCTGGCGTTGCCCTCCAAGGTACGTCCGTGCGTCAGCATCAGGCTGAATTCGCTACACGCTTCCCAGGCCAGCCGCTGTTCGATGCCGACCCGCAGTTCGGCGGGCGGGAGCGCATCGGGGGGTTGTTGCCGGTACGCCAGATAGGGCTCGTATTCGCGCAGATCGGGGGGCAACAGGGTCGATATCGCTTCCCGGAGGCGGCCCGGACGGCCCGGAACCGGTTCGCTCCAGTAATCCAGCAGGCGCGCGCCGATCATGGCGAGCGGCAGTCCGCTGGGGCCGGCCGCATCGATGACCCGCTGCATGGCGGTGCGCAGCGTGAAATGAAAGGTGCGGGCCGAGAAGAAGCCAGCACGGTGGCTGGCGTCCTGAACGCTGTCGGTGAACGCCAGGAGTTTGGGGTCATGGTTCAGCACCGACCCGAAGAGTTCATCGATGGCGACGCTGCCGATCGTGGCGGCTTGGGCGCCGATGAACATCAGGGCGTCGTCGCTGCGACAGTGGGGGCATTTGACGGCGCCCATGGTCTGACCGGCGGCGCTGGTGCGGGTATCCCGGTTCATCTTGACGCGGAAGGTCGGGCTGCCGGTCAGCGGACACGGCCCCGGTCCCAGGCGCATCACCAGACTGTCTTTGGATAAGTGCCATTCCGCGATCTCCAGCGACCCTTGCGCCGGTTCCGCGTCGTCATCGGGATGCCAGGGACTGACGGCGACCATCCACCGCGACATCGGCCCCTCGAATCCCCAACCCTGATAAATCCGGGCGGCATCGGCCATCAGTTGAAAGCCCTGGACGCCGCGCGCCTGAATAGGATTTTCGGAATCCGGGTCCACCATCGCCACCCAGACCGATTCGCCGCATTCCGTGCAGTGAGCGACCGGCAGGATGCGCTGATCGGGACGCTTCTCATCCAGCCAGCCGAAGACCGGCTGATCGCTCACCAGACGGCCCAGGCGGCGCAGTTCCCGAATCCATAACTGCACCTGAGTCGGGGTCAGGGGATAGGGCTTTTCACTACGGGATTCACGGGCCTGGGCGATCAGGGCGAAGAAAGCCGACAGCGCCTCGCTGCGGGCGCTGAATCCCTGGACCGCGCGCAGCGAGGGATCGACGGCGGCCCGGGCGACCAGCTCGGGCCAGGCCAGAGGAC
>JBATDL010000517.1:0-8774 GCA_049663445.1 Candidatus Competibacter sp. | reverse complement strand
TTGGCATAGGTACAGAGTTGGTCGAGCGGTTCCGCCAGTTTCTCCGCTTCCCAATGCAAGGCGGGGAAATCCCCTGATTTCAGATCCTTGGCCATCGTGTTACCTCCGTTTTTTCTTGGAGCCGATGAATTGCTCGATCGGCTTGCCGACTCGCTTCATATCGTCCGCTTTATGTGCACCTTCGGCCCAATAGACGACGCCGGACTCGATATTCCACAGAACGGACAAACCGCAAGTGCTCCAATCTGTTTCTGTCCAATCGTCAAAGCGTTTCAGCCAAAGCTCCGGTTTTGGCATAAGAGCATGAATGTGTGTAACCTTGAAAAGATCAAGGAATTTTTGGCTATTTTCCTTGAGCCATTTTTCCGAGCCAAGAAAAAAATAGGCCAAGACCCCTAGGGCACGGAAGCGGCGGTCAGTTCGCCACTCTGGACAATCACGGCGAAGTTGGCCTAGGGGAACGTTGGTCAGCGGAAAAACCAGATCATAGTCTTTATCGATGAGTGGTTGAGACCACTGCTGTTTGGGACTGTCTCTACGAACTTTGGCCGTTTTGGAATTTACATCCCATTCGATCCAACAAGGCGCAGTCAGCCAGCCGTCTCCTGCCCGGCCTTTCAGTCCGCAGACACCTAGCGCTGGCAAACTACGACTGAGATCATCGGCAAAAGCTTCTGAAAGTAAATGAAGGATTACCGATACCTTCCAAGTAATATTATTGGTGCGAGCGTGGGTGTGGTTCTTAGTGCGGGCGTGGATACGAGCAAGGTCGCGGGTAAGGGCAAGGTCGCGAGCGAGAGCGAGGGTAAGAGCCAGAGCGAGAGCGCGGGTAAAGTCGCGGGCAAGGGCGGGGTCGAGGTCGGGGTCAGGGACGAGGTCAGGGACGAGGTCGAGAGCGAAGTCGCGGGCAAGGGCGCGGTCGCGGGCAAGAGCGAAGTCAGGGGTACGGGCGAGGATAACTTCTTGGCTCAACAAACCGATGAGCCATCGTCCGACCCACTCTGCGGGGCGACCAGCTACTTTAAGTTGCCATCTGGGCAATTGCGACGTGGCGGGCATTCTGGGACGCAATTTGGATTTAACGGCGAAGGCTGAGAGCAACCCTGAAACGAGTTGCAATTGGTGTCGATTCAGCAGTTCTTGCAACCAACCACACCACCTTTGGAACACACCTTCAAACACGCTAGGCCAATCGTCAACATCCTCCTTTGCCAGGGCTGTTTTTCGATCGGCAGTCAAGCGTGGAGCCGCGACACCACGCAGATCCACCCATAGCCTCGTACCGACGCCAGCCGCCGCTGGCAGCAAATCGATACATACCTTTAGATCATCAACAGCGATCCCTCTAACAGTGAGACGATCTCTATTCTCATTGCTATTCAGCGTCGTCTCGGTGAATGCCGCCAACTCATGCGCTCGCATCAGAAGACTACCTGGTAGTGGATCAAGCGGTAATGGCGGATCGCCAATAGGCTGATGGTGGGGAAACATGAGCCGGATGCGTGTACCAGTAGCTTGATCACCCTGATTATCTTCCCAGTCAAGATATTCCCAGCGTGGTTGCCCCAATGCTGAAGCAGGAAAATCCCACTCTGCCGCTTTTTTTGTAACCGCTTCAATTGCAATAGGCGCTAGAACATCTCCATGAAAACGATCATCTAAGCAGATGGCTTGATCGGCTTGTTCTGCAGGATAAAGCAGGATGGGAAACAGAGGCCAAATGACGTAGCGACCGATGATCCACAGTGGGTCAATCCGCTTTTGTTGTTCAAGGGCCTCCCATTTCTTTTGAGTTTCATCATGTTGTTCTGAATAGTTGAAATAGCCCCTTAGCCAGCAAATCGCCCGTTCACGATCATGATCAAGTTGAAACGGTGGCTTGAGATAGAGCGTGATTTCCGTTCCCTGCCGTTCGAGAGTGCCGGGTGCTATCCAGAACAAACTGCCCGAACCAGAGAGGCGGACATCGTAAGCGGCGCGCACTCCATCGTTCGCTTGACCCGGATGGGTACGAATCCGTATTTCATCGGCCAGCATGAAGCAGGACAGAAAGCCAATACCGAACTGGGAAATCGGCGAAACGACGAAACCGTGTTCACGCAGAATTTGCCGCTCACGTTCGTACTCAGGAGAACGGTAATAACTCTTGCCCAGCTTGGTGAAATAGCGCTCCAGCGTCTCGCGGGTCATTCCGCAACCGCTGTCCGATACGCGGATATACTCCCGGTCGGTTGCGGAATCCCGGCCCCATGTGACCTTGATCTGCAACGCCTCGCCCGGACGCAAGACATCGGTCGGCTCCACGCGCGCATCTGGGTCTTTTGCCAGCACCTTGAGGCGCAGATCGCGCATCTGGAGCGCATCGAGAGCATTCTGGAGCAACTCGCGCAGACACAAGGTCGGATCGGCGTACAGCGATTCACCCATCAGCAATTGCTGAATCTCGTACTGATCCAGCTCGAATTGAAGATCGTGGAAAACGTAGATATCACGGCCTTGCACATCAAGGGCAGGGCGTATCTGTGCTTGAACGAATTCGGGCAGGCGGAGTTGATAGTGTTCGCCTTTGTGGCCCAGTAGCTTCCGTTGCCAGTTCAGCTCTTCCTTGACGCTCTTGACCTCGCGCCCGATGGCGTTTATGAAACCGCGAATGGCTTTTTCATAGACCGGATGCTCGCACGCATCGGCCTCGTAGGTGAGCGTATCGTCATCGAAGCTCCAGCCGGTTATCGCCATGTGCTTGTTCCATTCCAGGATGCTCACAGCGTTTTCGATACCGAAATGTTTATAGAGAATACCCGGCGCGCGGCTGGCATCGAAATCCATGATGTCGGCTAAACGCACCAGCAAACCAGGGAAGGCGACATTCACACGCTCGCCACCCGCTAGTCGACAAAAGCGATCCGGCTTGTCGGTTCCGATGAGTGTTTCCCGAAGCCAAGACACACGCTGACCGTGACTAACGCCGATTTGAGCGAGATAGCGTTTGAAGTTGAAACCGCCGTAGCAGAACAACGCCTGATTCTTTGCTTCGGTTTCCAGCAGCTTCAGCCAGTGCAGAATGGGATCGAGTTTATCAGCATGGCGCTTGCGGATGAATTCCGCCAGAAGATGACCTTCGAGATAGCTCATGCGACGGCTGGCTTCACTTGCACGGGCCGGTTCGTGATCGCGAATCTTCTTCCAGCGTGCGATCTGGCGCCGTTCTTCTGGATACGCATCGCAATGTCGCAGCCATTCCTGATGTTCGGGCGTGCCTGTGGCTTCCTGATATTTCCACACATCCTCGTCGAGCATCACCATGCCGAGATCATGGGTGAACGCGGCTAAGATGCACAGCGCGCATTCCAGCGGCGTCAACTGCTGTAATGTTTCACCGGGCAACAACTCCTCCATGATCGAGAGCACATTGAACAAATGCGTACCATTATGGAGGGTGTATTGCGGCAGGCGGCAAACAATCTGGTCGCTGATGATCTGCGCATGATCGACCACCCAGCGCACATTACCAGCAAGTTGATCGCGGGCAGCAAGATTGTCTGTCTGAGCTTGTTTGAGTTGCCTAAACAGTTTGGATTCATCGAGTTTTGATAGTTTTTTCATGAAGCTCCCTGAATAAATCGCGGCCTTGCCGGTCAGGTCCTGTCTTTGATACCCCGATCTTCATACAACACCCAGGCACTGGGATGTTTTTCCAAACCAATATACGGATAGTAGCTGGAGGCATTGGGCGCGGCGAGCAGGATCAACTTGCACTTTGGTCCCAGCAATGCCCTGGTTTGCCGGATCAATTCACGACCGATGCCCTGTCCTTGAAAATGGGCGTCGACCGCCAGATCGGAGAGATAACAGCAGTAGCTGAAATCGGTGACGGAACGCGCCACACCCACCAGCCGCTCTCCCTCCCACGCGGTTACGATCAAATCCGCGTTGGCGAGCATCGCCGCGATACATTCTGGATCATCGACCGGTCGCCGTTCAGCCAGGGTCGAGCGCCGCAACACATCGATGAACTCATCGGTTCGTAACCTGCGAGAGGTTGAGTAGTCGATCATGATCTGTGACTCTACTTCAATGAGGATCGCATCGTGCAATGAAAAATCATCGCCCTTGCCGGATCGAAGTCAACGGCGACGATACCGGCCAAGACGCCGCTCCAGCCACCCGAACAGCCGTGCCAATCCGAAACACAGCAGAAAATACAGCGCCGCCACCGTCAGCCAGACTTCGAACACTCGCCCCGAAGATACGGCCAATTCCGTGCCGGTGAAGGTCAGTTCCTGAATGGAAATCAGCGAAATCAGCGACGAATCCTTGATCAGCGCGATGAACTGCCCAGCCAGCGCCGGGACCATCTTCTGCACCGCCTGCGGCAACACCACCTCGCCCATCACCTGACCGGCATGCAGCCCCAGCGCCCGCGCCGCCTCCCACTGCCCCTTGGGCACCGCCTCGATACCGGCCCGAACGATTTCAGTGACGTAGGCACCCTCGAACAGCGCCAGACAGATCAGCCCGGACAGGAAATTCGGTAGCAACTCCAGCGGCCCGAACAGCCAGGCCAGCACCCGCAAGGTCTCCGGCGTGGCTTCGGCGATCCGGTTCTCGATATCCAGCAAGGGCAGCAACTGACCGCTGATGAAAAAATAGAAGATAAAGATGAACACCAACGGCGGGATGTTGCGAATCAGTCCGACATAGGTCCAACCGAGCAACCGAAAGAACAGAACGTGGGTCACCCGACACACACCCATCGCGCCACCGATCAGCGCCGCCAGCATCCCACCCCACAACGCCAGCCGCACCGTCGCCAGAAAACCCTGGCCCAGCAGGTTCAGCACCCAATCGCCCTGCTCGGCGTCGTAGCGAATGAAGTAGCCGGGAATCAGCCGCCAGTCCCAGTTGTAATGAAAATGGCTTTGCGCCCGGTACACCACGTAGCCGATCAGCCCGAACACCACGGCCAATACCAGCGCATCCAGCCAGCCGAAACGGAGTTTGGGTGGAGACACGACTCAACCGCGCCCGGCGCCATGCACTGGCAGGCGGCGTTCCAGCCAACCGACCAGCAGCGACAAACTAATGGTCAGCGTCAGATACAGCGCCGCCACGGTGAACCACAGTTCGAAGGTCATGAAGGTATCGGCGATCAGGTTACGGCCTTCGGTGGTCAGGTCGGCCACCGCGATCACACTGACCAAGGCCGAATGCTTGATCAGCGACACCGCCAATCCGGTCAACGGCGGCAGCATCAGACGGACGGCCTGCGGCAAGATCACGCAACGGTAAACCGCATACGGCGACAGTCCGAGTGCTCGCCCGGCCTCCCACTGGCCGCGCGGGATGGCCTCGATACCAGCGCGGAAGATTTCCGCCGCGAATGCGCCCTCGAAAATCGCCAGCGCCAGCACCGCCGCCGCGAATCGGTCCATGTCCAGGATCGGCGCCAACACGAAATAGACCAGATAGAGCTGCACCAGCATCGGGGTGTTGCGGACGATCTCCACGTAGACCCGCGCCACTGCATGCCCGGCCCAGGAAGTCGAGCGCTGCAACAGCGCCGCCGACAATCCGAACGCCACCGTCAGCAACAGGCTCCAGCCGGTCAGTTCCAGCGTCACCCCCAAGCCGCGCAGCAGCGGACCGGGATAAAACACGCCGTCCTCGAAGCGGTAGAGATATTGCGGCACCCGGTACCACTGCCAATTGTAATGCAGGGTATCCGCGCCCTCGACCACGAGCCAGCCCAACCCAGCCAGCACGGCGAGAAAAATCAGACAATCGAACGCCGGTCGCCAGCGCCGCCAGTTCGGCACAGAGGTTTTACTCATGATTCTTACAGGATAACCATCCCGGTCGCCGCTGTCTCGATCGGGTGGAACCTCACGTCCCACTGACACGCTGGTTGCCCGAACCAGGCATGTCCGCTACCTTTCCCGACAAAGTAGAGCCTTGACCTTGGGGAGGTATTTCATGAACAACCGTCCGTTCATCGCGTTGGCCGCTGTGTTGCTGGCGCTGACCCTGCTCCTGCCACCGCTGGCCCGTGCTCAAAACACCAGCCAGCAACTCGCCGCCAGCAGCGTACTGGAAACCGTCAAAAAGCGCGGAGCGATCAGGATCGGCATGTCCACCTTCGTCCCTTGGGCGATGCGCGACAAGAACGGCGAGCTGGTCGGCTACGAAATCGACGTGGCGAAACGGCTGGCCGAGGACATGGGCGTGAAGGCCGAGTTCGTGCCCACCGCTTGGGACGGCATCATCCCGGCGCTGCTGGCCGGCAAGTTCGATGTGATTGTCGCCGGAATGTCGATCACCCCGGCACGCAATCTGACCGTCAATTTCACCCTGCCCTACGCCAATTCCGGTGTCCATCTGGTAGCCCATAGGAAACTGGCGGCCGGCTTCTCGACGCTGGAGGATTTCAACAAGCCCGAAGTGGTGCTGGCGGTGCGGCGCGGCGCGACGCCGGCCACCGCCGCCAAGCGGCTGATGCCCAAGGCCACGCTACGCCAGTTTGACGAAGACGCGCTGGCCTTGCAGGAAGTATTGAACGGCAAGGCGCACGCCTTCGTCACCAGTACCCCGACTCCGGCGTTCGAGGCACTGAAGCATCCCGATACGCTGTTCCTGCCGATCCCCGAACCGTTCGTGCAGGGCGCCGAGGGTTTCGCGTTGCGCAAGGGTGATCCCGACGCCCTGAACTTCTTCAACAACTGGATCATGCTGCGCCAGCAGGACGGCTGGCTGAAGGAGCGGCACGATTACTGGTTCAAGACCCGCGACTGGGCCAGCCAAGTCGTCGAATAATCCGGCTCCTGGCAAGCTCCCGGCCACCACGCCTGAAGCCTACCAGTAATTTTCCACCGCCAGATTGCCCGGCTTGCCGCGCAGGCTCAGGGTCAGGCCGCGCCCGGTCAGCAGGTCGCGGGTTTCCTGCACCATATCGGGGTTACCGCAGATCATGACCCGGGAGCGTTCCGGGTCGATCGGCAGGCCGACATGCGCTTCCAGCTCACCGTTGCTCAGCAGGCGGGTGATGCGGCCATTGAGCGCCGAGCGCTCGACCTGATCGCGGGTCACGACCTGGACGTACTTCAGCTTGTGGGCGTGCCCGGCGAACAGTTCGTTCTCCTTGAACGAATCGATGAACTCCTCATAGGCCAGTTCGTGGCGGTAGCGCACGCTGTGGACCAGCACGATATTTTCGTAGTGCTCCCAGGGATCGAACTCCTGCAGGATGGACAGGAACGGCGCCAACCCAGTGCCCGTGGACAGCAGCCACAGATCCCGGCCGCACTCGAAGCGGTCGGTGGTCAGATAACCGTAGTTGCGCTTCTCCACCAAAACCGGATCGCCGACCTTCAATTGCGACAGCCGCGAGGTAAAGGCGCCGTCGGACACGACGATGGAATAGAACTCCAGAAAATCGTCGTAGGGCGCCGAGCAGATCGAATACGCCCGCCAGACCAGATCGCCGTGGTCATCCTCGACGCCCAGCCGGGCGAACTGGCCGGCGATGAAGCGGTAGGACTGGCTGCGGGTGGTTTTGAAGGAAAACAGATTGGACGCCCAGGTGCGGATTTCCGTAATCGTCTCCACGGTGTACTTGTCGCTGGCCTTCATCGGGATCGATCCTGTCGAGGTTAAGCGGATAGGAGTCGCGGTCGGGAGGGTTCATCGAATTCCCGAGCATTTCGCTAGGTTTGGATAATCAGCTTAAAACAAAACAATCCAATCAAAAAGAAATATAAATTTATTTATTTATAACCAAATATGCGCTTCTCGATTCGCTGAGAAACCCCAAACCACTGGTTTCATGGCATGATGAAGGTTTACAAAATCGCACGCTCGAACATGCCAAAACCACTCGATCTTCTGTTCCAACTCCAGCAACCGCCACAACCTGTGATAAACCACTAGAGAGAACACTCGGCCGGCTCGGTCTTGATCCATGGCGCCCGAAACCTGAACAGCACATCTAAATGAGCATTCGTCCCGTTCTCCTTTCCGATCTGCGGGGCGGTCTGATCGCCGCCGCCGTGGTGCTGCCGCAGGCCACCGCCTTCGGGGTAACCGTGTTCGCCCCCTACCTCGGCACCGCGCCGGGCGCGCTGGCCGGTTTGTTTGGCGCCATCGGCCTGCTGCTGATCTCCGGCGCTGGCGGTGGCACAGTGGGTCTGATCAGTGGTCCGACTGGCGCCAGCATGGCCTTGCTGGGCGGCACGGCGATGTTACTCACCACCGCCGGCCTCCCGCAGGACAGTATCGCGTCGGCTCTGTTCGCCGTCACCGTGTTCGCCGGCCTGCTTCAGTTGCTGATTGCGCTGGCCGGCGGCGGGCGGCTGATGAAATTCATCCCTTACCCGGTCATCGCCGGTCTGACCACCGGCACCGGCCTGCTGCTGATCCTGTCGCAAATCAAACCCCTGCTCGGCATCAGTTACGGTGGCCTGTGGACCCAGTGGTCCTGGCTGCCGATGGCCACCACCGTGGTAGCGTTCTGCGCCGTCCGCTACGCCCCGAACTACCTGCCGGACGTTCCCGGTCCCATCGCCGGCCTGTTCGGCGGCACCGCGTTCTATCAAATCATCCTGTACGCCGCCAATCCACCGTCCGTGCCGAAACACTGGGTCATCGGCGCCTTGCCCAAACTGTCGGAATTCCACTTCGCCGTCGATCAATTCACGGCTTGGCCCTCCCTACCTTGGCCGCTGATTCTGCACGCCGCCTTCGCCCTAGCGGTGCTGTCGTCGCTCAACACCCTGCTGACC
>JBATDL010000516.1:0-8972 GCA_049663445.1 Candidatus Competibacter sp. | reverse complement strand
GGTGCATAAGCATGGAAGCTACAGGGCCACCTGAGCGATGGCGAGCATTGGGGATTTTTGTATCCGCGACCTGCGCGCGCAATATCGCCGCGAGCACAAGGGAATTTGAAGAGATTGTTTCTATGGTGCCGGGAGAGAGACTCGAACTCTCACGGTATCACTACCGGCGGATTTTGAGTCCGCTGCGTCTACCATTCCGCCACCCCGGCAGGGAGGGAAGGGTGATTATAAGGGTTTTCTCCCGCCGGGCAAGCCGCAACTCAGCAGCTCATGTCGAAACCACACCGGTCGGGTATGATTCCGCCCTTTCCAATGCACGGAAGGCGACATGTCGAATTTCAAGGGTCTGAAGGCGGAGTTTCTGCTATTGCTGACGGCGTTGATCTGGGGGTTCGCCTTCGTCGCCCAGCGGGTTGGCATGGACCATGTCGGCCCCTTCACCTACACCGGGGTACGTTTTCTACTGGGCGCGTTGTCGCTCCTGCCCTTGCTGCTGATCGGCTCGCGCACCACCCGCCCGGCTTCGCCGCGAAACTGGCGGATGATCCTCACCGGTAGCCTGCTGGCCGGGCTGTTCCTGTTTGCGGGCGCCACGCTGCAACAGCTTGGTCTGGTCTATACCACGGCCGGTAAAGCCGGTTTCATCACCGGTCTGTACGTGGTCATCGTGCCGCTGCTGGGTTTGTTGTGGCGGCACTCGACCCCGCCGACCACCTGGATTGGGGCGGGGCTGGCCGTGGCCGGATTGTATCTGCTGACCATGACCGACGGTCTGAGCCTGGCCGAGGGCGACGGGCTGGTGCTGGCCGGCGCCTTTTTCTGGGCGGGCCATGTACAGGTGATCGGCTGGCTATCCGGGCGGATCGAGCCGGTACTGCTGGCCTGCCTGCAAATCACCGTCTGCGGCGTGCTGAGCCTGGGCGTGGCGCTCGCCATCGAGCCGATTACCCTGCGCGGTCTCCAAGGTGCGGCGTTGCCGATCCTGTACGGCGGCCTGCTCTCGGTCGGCATCGCCTACACCTTGCAAGTGGTGGCCCAGCGCGACGCCCCACCGTCCCATGCCGCGATCATCCTTAGTCTGGAAACCGTGTTCGCGGCGCTGGGCGGCTGGTTGCTACTGAACGAAGTATTGCCCGGTCGCGGGCTGCTGGGCTGCGGCCTGATGCTCGCCGGCATGTTGCTGTCGCAACTGGGGCTGGGTAAGGCTGCGCCTACGCCGACCGAGCCGGTGGTGCCTTCTGCAACACTGGCGGCTGGCGAACACCGCTAGCCGTTCTTACCGGCGTCGGCGTCGGGTTCCCGCGAAGTTCCAGGATCCGCCGCTGCCGGCCCCGGTTCGCCGTCCGCCGCCGGACTATCGCCCAAGCGTTCCTCATACCAGCACTGATAACAGAGCCGCAACCCGTCCTGGCTCAGAAAACCGGCCGGCGGCCCGAATCGCCCGCACAAATCGCAAATCAGATAACTGCTGACCATCGCATGCTCCCGTTTCGTTCAGCATCCCAAACACATAGCCGCCCTGCCCGCGTTTCTCCACCTGCTGCCGGTTGCGCCTATCGGGCATGGAGCGCCGTCACCGGCGAGGCACAATGGGTGCGGCGGCAATGGGCGTCCTGGGCCGACCGCTTGGCCCCGATGCGCGCGGTAACGGCACACTAAGCCGGAATCTACCCGCGTTAGCCGCGAGCGGCTACACGGTGATCGTACTCGGTCCCCGCGATTGGTTCCCGCAGACTGATCCCGTGGAGACGCTGGTTCTGTTGGTCGTGAGAAGTGAGCGCCGGTTTACTGAATCCTGTTGCTCAGCTCCACAAGGCCCGCACGCCGAAATAGGCGATGTCCTTGAACCGGCGGATCGTGCTTTTGAGCAGCGAGGCGCGCGGTTGGGTGCAGAAGGTCATGCTTAGCAGGACGCGCAGTTCATTCTCCTCCAGCGGGGTGACCTTGTGGAACACCTTCGCGCCTTCGAACACGATCAAGCGATTGGGCGGAGTGGGCACGATTACTTCCTGCCCGTCCTGGCGAATCACCAGTTGCGCCGACGACAGCCGATCCTCGTAAAGATGGCGGTTGAGCAACGGCAGCAGTACGGTGAAATGACGGCCATTGTAGAAGTTATAGTCGTAGTGCCAGCCGATATGGTCGCGCAGCCGGTCGTAAAACAGCAGCGAGCAGGAACTCTGGTCGTTGAGCGGCGTGGGCACGACCGGCTCGCCGATCACCGCCGTGCATAACCGGCGCAGGTAGCTTGACTGGTAGAAAGCAATGATTTCCGGTGCGGTGCGATGCAGATCTTCGTAAGCGATGGTGCCGCCTTTTTTGTGGGCGGGGAAATAACTGCGCTCGGTACGAGCATGGCGCAAGGCGGTTTCCCGCAGTATGTGGAATGAAGTCTCTGGCAGAGGCTGGAAGAGAACAGCGATGCGGCGCCGGAAGTCGGGCAGCACCTCCGGCAGCCGTTCGGGCAGATTCAGACCGGCTCCATAACGGGTGACGAGGTCGTGCTGACGAGCTTGCAGTTGACGGTACTGGCGCTGCTTGCGCAGCTTGAGGCCGGTGAAGGCCAATGCCCCGGCGGCGGGAATAAACAGAATTTCCTGAAGCATGCGGCGATCCGATAAGGTTGAGCGGAGAACGGGTTGCCCCGGCCGCGAAGCCGGAGCGGGCTCTTCAACTTAGTCGGACGCCGTGAAATTCTGATGAAAGAGCCGTTCAGGCGAAGGTATCGGCGAACAGATTACCGGCCCAGTCGAACATCTTCTCGTAGTTGTCCCGAGTGGCGGCGGGCGCTTCGCCGAAGGATTCCGGTACTACTCTCATCACGCCCTTGCCGGTCACCGGATCCAGCGTATTCGGGTCGTAAGCGAACACCGCCGTCAGCCAGGAAGCGGTATTGGCGGTGATCGGGCTGTAGCAGGCCGAATTAGTGGTCGGCGCCGGGTCCGGTGCCTCACCGGCAAAGGTGCGCAGGATGGCGTCGGCACACACTTTGGCTTCGGCGTTGGCGATATGTCCGGATTTGGGCTGACCGGTCCCTTGCGCGTCGCCGATGACGTGAACGCCGGGAATCTGGGTGGATTCGTAGCTGAGCGGATCAATCGGCGCCCAGTTCTGTCCCGCCGGCACCAGCCCCGCGTCGAAGGCGATCTTTCCGGCCTTCTGCGGCGGAAGCACGTTCAGTACGCTGGCCCGCAGGGTTTTCTGCTGGCCGTTCTCGCTGTAGGCGATCGTTCGCGCACCGGCGTTGACCGCCGTTACGATCGCGCCGGGATGGTATTCCACGTAACCCTTGTGAGTTTCGTTGAAGGCTTTGGTAAAGGTATTTTTCTCGGCGATGATTTCTGGATTGGCGTCCAGCACGATGACCTTGGAGCCGGATTTGTTTTTCTTCAGGTAATCGGCGACCAGACAGGCCCGTTCGTAAGGTCCCGGCGGACAGCGGTACGGCGCCGGCGGGATGGTCAGGACGAACGTGCCGCCAGCGGGCATAGCCTTATTAAGTTGCTGTTGGAGCAGGGTGGTCTGCGGACCAGCTTGCCAGGCGTGGAGCAGATTGGCCGGGTCTTGAACGCCGATTTTACCGAAGTCGAAATCGATGCCGGGAGCCAGAATCAGCCGGTCATAACCCAGGGACCGGCCATCCGCCAACAGCAGTTTTCCGCCGCCGATGCCGGTCGCCTGGCCCTGGAGCAGGTTCACGCCATACGGCTGGAGCGCATCCAGTTTGAAGGTGATTTGCTCTAAGCGAAGTGAGTTGTTCAGCACCAAATTGCTCAGAATGCAGGAGACGTGAGCCGGGTTGGCGTCCACCAACGTGACGGCGATGCCGCCGTTGCTCCAAAGGCGCAGATATTTGGCGGCGGTGGCGCCGGCGAAACCGCCGCCCACTACCACAACCTGCCGGGCGGTTGCGGTTTGGGCCTTCAAAAGCGTGGGGCTGGTGGCCACGGCCGTGGATGCACCCACCAGTTTCAGAAAATGACGACGAGAGATCGTATTCATGGCGTTTCCATTATCTCATTGAATTTATTTAGAATATTATTGAACAAATGACGCCGGTCAATCGTCGTCCTCGTGCTCATCGCGCCCGTCGTCTTTTTCGCGTCCGTCACGCCCAGTGGCACCCTCATCGCGGGCACCGCCACCGCTTGCCCCAGCGTAATACTGGGCGATCAGCCGGATTTGATCTTCGGTGTAACCCTTCGCCTGGCGGTGCATGATGTCGCCCGCATCGCGGCTGTACTTCATCTCCTGCATCTCTCCCCAAAGTTCTTGAGAGCTTTCTCCGGCCAGGCGATCCATATCGCCGACGGATCGGCCGTTGGTGCCATGGCACTGAGCGCATTGGGATGCCAGCAGGCGACCCGGAGGCGGTTCGGCCTGCCCGGCCAAAGGAAGCAGCAACACGAGGCAAGCAAATCCGCTTGAAGCGAAATTCAGGTGTGAAGTCATGGCGGTATCTCCTTTGGGGTTTCAGTCAAGTGGTTATGCTGCGATCCCAAGAATGCCAACCGAACATAAAATCAAACTGAAAACCAACGTCGTTAGTGGGTTGACGCACCAACTCCAGGGCTGGGGCGTCGCCCAGCGAGCGAGCCATGACGATCAGCAGCCCGGTATATCCCTATCCGGATAGCTAATCGGTGACGAAATCGAGGAGGGTGTGACTGTCGGCCAATATCGTCGAGGCGGTGGGTGAGGCAATGGAACTGTCGTCGCCCGCGCCAGCGGGTGGAGAATCTTTGGCGTGACGAGGTGACCGCCGCCGCCGGTCACCGTCTGGCTGGGGCCGACGCGGTCGGAGCGCAACTCCACAATTCCAGCCACGGAGAATCCGCGCGGGGTGGGCCGAGCCACGCACTCAGCGGATGGCACGCGCGTTCGAAACAAAGTTGATAGTCGCCGGCTTCGGGCGTCCGGGCGAGACGCAGCGGTTGCAAGGGCGGCAAGACGCGCCGGTAGCCCCAGCTCCCCTCGCGCCACACGGCGTCATCCGGGATTTCCATGCCCGCGCCGCTGCCCTTCACTCGCGCCTCGCCGAGCACCAGGCCCGTGGCGGTGACGCGATAATCTTCTTCCCAGCGGATCTTCTCGATGGTGTGATCCCACGCCAGGGTGAACTGTGCCAGCGGTAGCACCGCCCAGATCACTCCGGCCAACCCCATGCAGAGCGCCGTCATGCCGGGCGGGTCACGGCGGGATGGGTACGCCAGAGATGCCAACCCACGATCACGGCGCCGAGGGCGAAACCGATTTCATCGGTCAGCGGCAGGGCGGCGATCAGGGCGCCGCCCGCGACAAAGGCCAGCAGGCGCTCGTACCAGGCCAGCGACGCGCGCCAATACCCGATGGATGCCACGCCCCACAGGCCGATGGCCAGCAGGGCCTTGACCACGATATAGGCGATCTCCAGCAGGTTGCCTTCCTGCAACATCAGCGCTGGGGTATAGACCGCCATGAACGGCACGACGAACCCGGCCATCGCGATGCGCACCGCCCACAGGCTGATTTTCAGGCCCCGCTCCCCGGCGATGGGCGCGGCGGCAAAGCAGGCCAGCGCCACCGGCGGCGTCAGGTCGGCGAGGATGCCGAAGTAGAACACGAACATATGGGAGACCAGCAACGGGACGCCCAGCTCCAACAGCGCCGGCGCGGCGATGGAACTGGTGATGATGTAGTTGGGGATGGTGGGAATCCCCATGCCCAGCACCAGGCAGGTGAGCATGGTCAGCAGCAACGAGAGGAACAGGCTGCTCTTGCCCAGATCGAGAATGAAGCCGGCGAAGGTGGTCGCGATGCCGGTCAGGGTAATGACCCCGATAATGACGCCGACCAGGGCGCAGGCGATGCCCACCGGCACGGCGTGACGCGCCCCTTCCACCAGCGCGTGCAGGCAGAGCCGCAGGGTTTCCCGACCGCCCTTGACGAAGGCACAACCAACCGCCAATCCGGCGATGACGCCGAAGACCATGCTGATGCCCAGCGGGAAAAAGCCGGCGCAAAGCAAGCCTAGCGCCACCCAATACGCGACGCGCCAGCCGAGGGCGGACACGCCGAGGATGACCGCCGAGCCGAGGATAACGATGGCCGTTAGCGCCAGGCCGACCGTGCCGGAAAACAGCGGCGTGCGGCCGGAGAACAGCAGCCCGATCAACACCAGCAGCGGAATCAGCAGGTACCAACGCTCCCGCACGGCACTCCAGGGTTTGGGGCACTGATCCCGGGGCAAACCCACCAGGCCCGCGCGCCGGGCTTCCAGGTGGACCATCCAGAACACCGAACCGAAATACAGTAACGCTGGAACCAGCGCTGCCTGGGCTACCTCGACGAAGGGCACATTGATGGTTTCGGCCATGATGAAGGCCACCGCGCCCATCACGGGCGGCATCAACTGACTGCCCATGCTGGCGGTGGCCTCGACGCCGCCGGCAAAAGCCGCGCTGTAACCGAAGCGTTTCATCAACGGGATGGTGAACTGGCCGGTGGTGACTACATTGGCCACTCCGGAGCCGGTGATGGTGCCCATCAGCGCCGAGGAAAACACCGCGACCTTGGCCGGGCCGCCGAGCCGGTGGCCGAACAGCCCTAAAGCGAAATCGGTGAACAACTTGATCATGCCGGCTTGTTCGAGGAAGGAGCCGAACAGGATGAACAGGAAAATGTAGGTGGCCGATACGTAGGTCGGTGTGCCGTATAACCCTTCGGTGCCGAAGGATAATTGGTTGACGATTTGATCCGGGCCGTAGCCGCGATGGGCGAAATCGCCGGGCAGGTATTGACCGAACAGCCCGTAGGCCAGAAACAGCCCGCAGATGGTTGGCAACGCCGGCCCCATGACCCGCCGCGCGGCCTCAAACACCAGGGCGATCAGCATCAGGCCGACCACCATGTCGGCATTGGTCAGCTCGCCGGAACGTTGGATCAGGTCGGCCTCGAACACCCACTGGTAGATTGCCGTACTCATGCCGGCCAGCGCCAACAGCCAGGCCAGTGCTGGCCGGGGACGCCCCCGGCCGTGGCTGGGGAGGGTAAGAAACACCAGCATCAACAGAAAGCCGACATGGCCGGCGCGCAAGACCTGGGTGGAGATCGGATGATAGGCGGCGGTGACAATCTGAAAGATCGAAAACAACAAGGCTACGGCGAACAGCGCTTTTGGCCATTCACTGGGGTGATCCGACAACGCGGGCCGGGCCTTACTCATCACCCGATCTCCGGGATGGCCCGGCTTTCCCGCCGGGCGTGGCGAGTGCGAACCGGCTCAGGGCAGCAGCCCTTTTTCCTTGTAGAACCGCTCGGCGCCCGGATGGAGCGGCAACGGTAAATTGCGCGGCGCTTTTGCCAGCGAGATAGCCTTGGCCGCAGAATGCGCGGTCACCAGCCGGTCAAGGTTATCGAACATCAGTTGGGTCATCTGATAGGCCAGTTCGTCGGAAACGTCGCTTTGGGTGACCAGGATGTTGGTGATGGTCGCGGTGGGCACGGCTTCGCTCTGCCCGTCGTAGGTGTTGGGCGGTATGGTGCCCGGCTGATAGGCCGCGTTACCGATTTTCTTCACCAACTCCTCGGGAACCGGGACAAAGTTGATCTTCATCACGGATGTCAAATCCCGAATGGCCGCCATGCCCAGACCCGAGGATTGCAAGGTCGCATCCAACTGGCGGTTCTTGATCAGTTCCATCGACTCGGCGTAGGGCAGAAATTCCACCTTGGCCAAATCGTCGTAGGATAGACCGGCGGCCTTGAAGATGGCGCGAGCGTTCAGTTCGGTGCCGGACTTGGGCGCACCGACCGAGACCCGCTTGCCCTTGAGGTCGGCCAAGGTATGGATGCCGGAATCGGCATTGGCCACGATTTGGATGTAATTCGAGTAGGTGCCGGCGATGGCGCGCAGTTTTTTCAGTGGGGCTTTAAAACCGGCCTCTTCCACTCCGTTCCAGGCGTCGCTGACCGAGTCGCCCAAGGCCAGCGCCAGTTCGCCCCGACCAGCTTGCAGCAGGTTGAGGTTTTCCACCGATGCTTTGGTGGCCTGCACCGAGGTTTTAGCGTCTTTGATGCCATGGCTGTAGATTTGCGACAGGGCCACACCAATCGGGTAGTACACCCCGCTGGTGCCGCCGGTGAGGATGTTGATAAAGGTCGTTGCGGCCA
Source organism: Candidatus Competibacter sp. (assembly GCA_049663445.1). GTDB lineage: Bacteria > Pseudomonadota > Gammaproteobacteria > Competibacterales > Competibacteraceae > Competibacter. Next base: position 821 of record JBATDL010000516.1, on the reverse strand, counting down.
GGGCTACGCTGCTGGCGGCGAGAAGCGCGGCAACGGCGCAGAAGCTCAAGCGTTTGGCGAGTGACATAGTCGGATATCCTCCACGGGGTGATGGTGGTGCCGGATTTTTCGATGGGGGGTGTTCGCTAAAGGATAGGTGCGAATTATGCCCGTTGACACCCTGTCATCCCTGACGTGCAGTAGAAACACTCCTTATTGATTTACCTCAATTCTCTATTTTTCATGGCAGGTTTGGAGAGCAGCTTCAGTCAATGACGGACACGATGACCTGCCCGGCCAGGGCGCGGACTTCGTCGGCGGTGTGGGCGAGCAGGGCGCGTTGAGCCAGCTCTTCCATCGCCGTCCGTGATTCGCCGCGCAGCGCGCCCGGAACCGTCGGGTTCTGGCCAATCGGATCAGCAGATCCCGAAGCGGCGCCGGGTAGAGAACACAAGCGTCATAGACGACGGTAAAATTAGCCAATCAGTAGCCCATCCCGAGCTCTTGTGCCTGCCGGGACAATTCATCGATTGCTTGGCGGCCGATTTCGTCTGCTTTTTCCGTGTGGTTCAGCAGATCCTCGTATTTGATGCGACGGTGCCGCCCGACCTTGTGAAGTTGATTTTGCCGGATTCCAGCAACTTCACCAGATAGGGCCGCGAGACATTGAGCAGGTCTGCCGCTTGCTGAATCGTGAGGGTGTGCCCGATGGGGACTAGCGACCGGTACCCATCGAGGTGGCTCACTGAATGACTGGCCAAGTCTCGGCGACAGGTTCGATCCATCACTTGCATGCTCGTCCTTTCTCATCGAATAGATGGCAATGTTGCACGGCTAGACTC
>JBATDL010000515.1:0-2464 GCA_049663445.1 Candidatus Competibacter sp. | reverse complement strand
GTTGCCGGACCCGAGGATGCGGATGATGAATCCGCTCGTGACGCAGGCGTTCCCGCGTCTCTTCAGTAAAGATCAGGCGAATCATGGTGCGCGCTCCAGCCTCTTTCAGGCCTTTCAATTAACCCTCTGAACACTATAAAACAAAGAAATTATAAAGTAAATTTTGGATTAATTTAAAGTATAGCTTGTTGAAAAAAAGAGACCGGGAACTGCTGTCGACATTTCAAGTTTCTCCATTGCTGGTTGGGTGTCTATCGATTAGCCGAAGCCAATATCACTTTACAAGCTTAGCAAGCCAGGTGGGGATTACCAGCAGTCCTGATTACTGACGCGGGGGAAGTCGGCGTCATAGCCTCGATAACGACCGATCACGAGTGTAATTCGACGTTTGCTTCGAGCATTTCGCCGGACTTGGGTTTTTTCGAACCTATCCGTCGCCTTCTTGCTCTTGACCGGCTTGCTACAATCATTCAATCCCCATCTTCAATATCGCGACCCATGAAAACAAATTCCGCTTCAGACGGCGACTGGCAGACCGCGACCTCTTCGAGCATCGAGTCCTTCCTGCGTCACTCCCCTGGACCTGGATGACTACCGGTCGCTGGTTCGCTTGGATGAGCCGTTCATCGCGCCGCCTCCCGCGCCGGTGGCGGCGGACCGACGGGCCGTTCTAGTGGATGAACTTTTGGCCTACCTGCAAGCCGAGCGTGGGGAGGCCAGCAGCGGGGATTTGTCATCCCAAGACGAGAAGCGACGGCTGCTGCGCGCCCTGCTGACCGTGCGTGGTCCCGACCCGTTGCCGGACTGGTTTCATGAGCGGCTGGATCGGTTCCTGCGGCGCGAGGTTCTCGACAGGGGGCTGACGGATATCGCGAATCTGCCGCGCCTTCCTCGGGATTGGCTGGGCGCCGACTGTGACACCGCGACCGCCGCCATCCTGTGGCGAGGGGATATCACCACCTTAAACGCCGACGTGATCGTCAACGCGGCCAACGCGAAAATGCTGGGTTGTTTCCAGCCTTTTCACGCTTGTATCGACAACGCCATCCATTCGGCGGCGGGTCCCCGCGTCCGCGAGGATTGCGCCCGAATCATGCAGCGCCAGGGCGGTGCCGAAGAGACGGGTTCGGCCAAGGTAACGCGCGCCTACAACCTGCCGTCCCGATACATCCTGCACACGGTCGGCCCCATCGTCGCGCCGGATCGGTTGCGGCCCGAACACGAGCGCCTACTGGCCGCCTGCTATCGATCCTGCCTGGATCTGGCCAGCCGGGTGCCGAACATTCGTTCGGTCGCTTTCTGCGGCATATCGACCGGCGTGTTCGGTTTTCCGCGCGAGCCGGCGGCGCGGGTCGCGTTGCGTGCCATCGGCGGTTGGCTGGACGATCACCCCGGCGCGATCGATGTGATCGTCCTGAACGTGTTCAGTCAGGACGACTTGCAAATCTACCAGCGCCTGCTGCGGGGCGAAGGAACGGAGGAAGCCCATGTTTGACGACCATGATATCCAGCGTTGCTGCGATCTGCTGCGCCAAGCCAATGCCATGCTGATCGCGGCCGGCGCCGGTCTGGCCGTCGAAGCCGGCATCGATTACATGGATACCGAATCGTTCGCCCGGGATTTTCCCGGCATGGTGAAACTCGGTTTTCACCGGCGGGCCGAGTTGATGGGCTATTCGGACTGGAGCCCCGAACTGAAATGGGGCTATCTGGCGGCGAACGTGAATCAGGTGCGGTTCCAGGCATCGCCGCACCCGGTCTATGCCCGGTTATTGGATCTGGTGCGGGAAAAGGAGTATTTCGTCATCACCTCCAACGTGGATGGGCTGTTTACCAAGAACGGTTTTGCCGAAGACCGGCTATTTACGCCTCAGGGCGACTACGCGCTCATGCAGTGTCAAACGCCTTGTTCGAGCGCGGTCTGGCCGAGTTGGCCGGTGATCGAGCGCATCCTGCCGAAGATCGACCCAGCAACCCAAAAGGTGACGGATTCCAGCGTGCTGCCTCGCTGTCCCAACTGCGGCGAGGACGTGATCATGAACGTGCGTGGTGGCTACTGGTTTATCGAGGACCCTTATCGAGAGCAGGCCGAACGCCTTGACCAATGGCTGGACAACAATCGCGAGCGGGATCTGCTGATCTTGGAAATCGGCGCCGGCTTCAACACGCCCAGCGTCATCCGTTGGCCGATGGAGCGCATCGTGCACGCGCATCCTCGCGCTCATCTCATTCGGGTGAACCTGCAATATCCGCAAGTTCCCCGTGAAATCGCCGGTCAGTCGATCTCCTTGCGAGGCCCTGCCATGGGCGCGGTCACGGCAATCTGGAAAGAGATGGGGCTGGAATAATCAGTGCGCTAATATGAGATCGATGCGGCGAGGCTTTTTCGGTAATCCTCGTTTTTCCACCATCCCGACTCCTTCAGGTGACCCATGGCCCATCCACTCAACCTGCTGGTCATCGA
>JBATDL010000514.1:0-2156 GCA_049663445.1 Candidatus Competibacter sp. | reverse complement strand
ATCCAGGCCGGAGCGGTCGATTTCGTCCAGAAACCCTATCACGAACAGCAGTTGCTCGACAGCATCAACGAAGCACTGCGGCGGGATACGGCGTGGCGCCACGACTCCGCCGACCGTGGCGAATTCGCAGAGCGGTTGCGGTTGCTGACCAACCGCGAACGGGAGGTGATGGAGTGGGTGGTCAAAGGACTTTCCAGCAAGGAGATCGCCCGGCGGCTCAACATCAGCCCCCGCACCGTCGAGGTCCATCGCAGCCGTCTGTTGGACAAGTTGGCGGTCGGTTCCATCCCGGAATTGATCCATCTCATCGATGCGCGGCGCGCCTGACCGGTTTTCCAGCGCCGATCGGATAGCGCCCATGGCCGCCGTATCCCATACGTTCTACGTAAGTAGCCTACGTAAATCCACGAATAGATTTTCGGCGGTCCGGCGCCCATGATTTCGTACCGCATGATGTATGGAACCGATGGCGGTCACGCCAGCGCTCCGTGGAGCAGCTCGGTACAAACACCGTAAATAACGACTTTTCATCAAGAGGATGCGACATGAAGAAATCCTGGATCGCCGTAAGTGGTTTGGCATTGCTGGTGGGAACTGGCGTCGCCCTGGCGCAGTGGGATAAAGGAGATGGTTTCCCTTCTTTTGAAGAAGTCGACGCCAACCAGGACGGCATGATCAGCATGGATGAAGCGAAAGCGCATCCGGGTACCGTCGCCGCAGTGACGAAGGGAAAACCGGACGCCGTCGAGGCGGATATGAAGAGCTTTTTTAGCGCCGCCCACCAGAAGGACAAGAACAAGCCCTATGACTCCCCCATGAGCAAGGAGGAATGGGACGGGGTGACCAGTCACTAAGCGGACACCGGTGGCGGGGAAACCGCCGTCATTCGCGCGCGCTCGGTCACGATGACAGTTCCGATCAGACAACACCCGCCGCGCCGGGCAGGCCACGCCGGGCATACCGTTCAGTGTTTGGTCGTCCCGCCAGGGCCGGACTCGTCGTGTGTTCTGTTGGCACCCACCGATATCGCGCGATGACACATACGCTGTATCTCATCGAACCCGATCCCTCCGAACGCCGCCGGCTTCAGTCGGTCCTCGCGGCGGAAGCGGAGGCGGTGACCGCGTTCGAAAGCATCGAGACCTTTCTCGCGCGAGCGGTCGAGCTGGAGGGAGGGTGTCTGGTGGTCAGCGCCGCGCTGCCAGGGCTGTTGGCGCTGCTCGAGACCTTCCAACGGCGGGTTGCCGCGCCGCCGCTGATCGTCCTGGATCGGGACACGGCGCTGAGAACCGCCGTGGACCTCATGCGGGCCGGAGCCGCCGATTTCATCGAGCCGGGGTTCGGTGACCGGCGTCTCCTGGCCGCCGTGCATCGGTATTTTCCCGAATAGGCCGACTTTTTAACCCACGATGGCTGCACTCCATTCAGAAGGTATCCGCTCATGAAGAAACTCTCAGTCCTGAAACCACCCTTCACCACGAAGCTTAAAACCGCCTGCTCGGTACTGGCGCTGACGGCCTGTCTGGCCATCGGCAGCGCCCAAGCCGCCGACCAGGGATCTCGCCACCACGCCAAGGGCGAATACGATACCGTTACCGCCACCTATGGGGTGGTCGAGGGTGATGAACTGATCGTGATCAGCGAACGCTTCCAGGTTCCGGTGGACACCCTGAAGGCGCAGAATAACCTCACCTCGGACGTGATCAAGCCCGGTCAGAAGCTGACCATCGGCAGCCCTGCCGGCGCGACCCGTGGCAAGCCCAACATCCTGTTCATCATGGGCGATGACATTGGCATCATGAACGTGGGTGCTTACCATCAGGGGGTCATGGTTGGGGAGACGCCCAACCTCGACCGCCTCGCGAATGAAGGTGCGAAGTTCATGACCTATTATGCCGAGCAGAGCTGCACGGCCGGTCGCACCGCCTTCTTCACCGGCATGCATCCGTTGCGGGCGGGCATGGTCATGCCGCAGCTTCCGGGCGCCACCAGTTCGCTGTTGCCGGGCACGCCCGCGCTGGCCAAATTCCTGCTGGATCTCGGCTACAACACCGGCGAGTTCGGCAAAAACCACCTCGGCGATAAATCGGCATCGCTGCCAACGGCGCACGGCTTCCAGGAGTTCTGGGGCTACCTGTATCACCTCGACGCCATGC
>JBATDL010000513.1:0-2191 GCA_049663445.1 Candidatus Competibacter sp. | reverse complement strand
GGGTTGCGGGGCGCGCGGCTCGAACGGCAGGGCCGGCGGCGGCTCGGTCGGGTAGTTGACCTCGGCGTCTTCCGCTTCCCGTAACTCGATCCGCAGGCGGCGCGCCAGCGCGCTTTCCACATGGGCCGCGTCCAGAAACAGCAGCGGTGGCGGCAACAGCGGCCGTTCCGCGTCGTGGCGGCGCTGTTCGTAGCGATCCATGAGCTGGTCCTGGAACGCCGCCAGCGCCTGGTCCGCTCCCTCCAGCCGGATCGCCAGGGTGTTGTCCGGCAGATAGTCGAACAGTGTGGCGGTCTGCTCGAAAAACAGCGGCAGGTAATACTCGATCCCGCCGGGGGCGTGGCCGGCGCTTACCTCGCGATAGATCGCGCTGCGCTGCGGATCACCCTCGAACTGGCGGCGATACGCCTGACGGAAGCGGGTGATGGTCTCCTTGTCCAAGGGGAATTCCCGCGCCGGCAGCAACTCGATGTACTCGGCCCTGGCCACCGACAGTTGGGTGTCCGGGTCGAAATCGCGGATGCTTTCCACTTCGTCGTCGAACAGTTCGATTCGGTAGGGCCGCTCGCCGCCCATCGGGAACAGATCGAGGATCGAACCGCGCACCGCGAACTCGCCGTGCTCGACCACCTGCGACACGCAGAGGTAGCCGGCCGCCTCCAGCCGCTGGCGGAACGGCTCCAGATCCAGCCGCTCGCCGACCTTGAGCAACAGGGCATAGCCATCCAAATAGCCGCGCGGGGCCAAGCGCTGCATCAGCGTCGCCACCGGCACCACCAGTACGCCGCGTCGCCGTTGCGGCAGCCGGTACAGCGTCGCCAGTCGCTGCGATACGATGTCCTGGTGCGGCGAAAACAGGTCGTAGGGCAGTGTCTCCCAATCGGGAAACGCCAGGATGTCCAAATCCACGCCGCCGAACACCCGCAGCTCCGTTTCCAATCGCAGCGCGGTTTGGCTGTCCGGGGCAATGGCCAGCACCAGCCCACGATAACGGGCGGCGGCAGCGGCGATCAACAGGGCGGGGCTGGCGCCGTGCAATCGTCCCCAACCCAGAGGCCGGCGGGCATCGGGCGGGAAAACGGGTTGCAGCGGCGGAGAGATTTTGGGAGCTTGAACAGTGGCCGACATGGATACAGGCAACGGGGATGATGGGTGGGAAACGGATTTTACCACCCACGCCCGCATCGGGCGGGTGGCAGCAGAATGAAAATTCGGCACAATGGCGAACTGTATCGGCATGCCGGGCCACCGGACCGGCGTCGTGCGATACAGTGCGATTGCCGCACCCCAGCGTCCCGCTCTGCCGGGACCCCACTTGTCCGTTCGAGGTGATGACTGTGAAAGCGATCGATGTCCTGATGGGAGAGCACCAACTGATCAAACGGCTGCTGAAGGTGCTCGACGCCGCCGCGCAACGCCTGGAACAGGGTCAAATGGTTCGCCCCGGACTGTTTCAGGAAGTAGCCGACTTTAATCTGCACTTCACCGACCACCACCACCACCGCAAGGAAGAAGCGTTGTTCGCGTCGATGGTGGCGCACGGGCTGCCGGAACAAACCAGTGCGGTCGCGCTGATGCCGCAGGAGCACGGGCAGGGACTGGCCTATAACGAGGATCTGCGCGCGATGGCGCAACGCTGGCAAGCGGGTGACGACACGGCACGGGCGACGATCATCGCTGTCGTCAACGAATACGCCGCGATGCAACACCAGCATATCCATGAAGAAACCCATATCCTGTTTCCCATCGCCAAGGAAATCCTGCCGCCGGAAGTTCAGGACGAACTGGTCGCGGCGTTCGAGCGTATCGAGCGTATCGAGCGGGAAGACATCGACTCCGACGTCAAATCGAAGTGCCTGGCGTTGGTGGAAACGCTGGAGCACGAAGTCGGGTTGCGGTAACTTTTTGGATATTCAGGCAAGATTCAGGGCACGGGTGTCTTGATAGCGACAGGGATTCACCTTCAGGAGCATCGGGCCGCCATGACCACCGCACTGGAACACCTCCGATTCGCCAATACGTCCCGGCGGGCTGTTGCCTACCCGCGCTCTTTCATCCCGGGCCTGTTGTTGATGCTGGTGTTTTGCGCGGATGCTGTTGCGGCTGGGACCTTCGCGACGCTGGCACAGGAAGCCTTCGAGCGTTCCCAAATGCCCTGGGACCCGCAGATTCCCGTGCCTCTGGTGGAGTT
>JBATDL010000512.1:0-4946 GCA_049663445.1 Candidatus Competibacter sp. | reverse complement strand
GGGTACCGGTGACGTTCGGCGGCGGGATCATGATGCAGTAGGGTGCGCCCTGGCCGCTGGGGGCGAAATAGTTCCGTTCCTCCCAGAAGGCGTACCAGCGCGGTTCGATCGCGTGCGGTTCGTAGGTCTTGTCCATGGCTGTCGTCGGTTGTTCGGAGGGTCGGCGGGCGCGTGGCCGCCAGGAATCACGGAGTCGGGATGTTTGATGAAAGCAGTATAACCCAGCTTGTCGGCGGTGAGGCCCGCGCCCGACGGCAAAGAAAAACCCGCCGGCCGGCGGGTTTTTCAAGGAACGCCCAGACGAGCGGTGTTTATTTTCTTTTGGCGGACTTCCTGGACGAGGCCGGTTCCACGGAAAGTGCCAGTTCTTCGATGTAGGTGAGTTTGACTTGATCGCCGATATCGAGCCGACTGATGTTGACGTCGGCGGGCGCTTTTACGGTCAATGCGTTGTACGGACCCTGAAAGGTGACCTTGCGGGTTTTACGGTCGATAGCCAGGACGTTGGCAATGGTTTCGACGGTATTGCGCATGCTGCCCGCCGGCTTTTGTCCCAACGCGGCGCGACTGCCGCTGACGGTTTCCTTTCTCGCGGCGATTCCGCCGGTGGTATCCCGATTGATTCGTACCGCCATGGCCTCGGTGTATTTCACCACCACCCGGTCGCCCACCCGAACTTGGGGCAGGTTACGCGCTTCTTCACCGACATGAATGGTAAAGGGTTGGCCGCCTTTCTGCTTGAGCGTCACCAGCCGGTTCTTCAGATCGACCGCCCGCACCGTCGCGGTCATGGTCGTGGTTTCGCTGTCGGCGATCGCTGGTGCTGGTGCTGGCGCCGTTTCCGGCTGAGTAGCGGCTGTTTTCTCCGTCTCCGCCTTGTTTTTGTCATGACCCAGCAGGCTATTGAAGTTAGCGCAGCCCACGGTCGTTAACAAACTTACCATGCCCAGAACGGCCACGATGCGCTCTTTCATGATACTTTTCTCCTTGACGGGGATGACCCCTGATAAGACATTGTTCGGAAATCACTTTGCAGAAATGGACGCTTGGCGGACGTCACGGCCAATCGGTGTGATCAAGGCGAAGCGCGCGCACAGTATAGCGGTCCCCCGTTCGCCTGGAATGGTCTTCCTTAAGTTTTCTTCTAAAATCAATCGAGTCGATGTTTGCCGTTTTTCAGGCAGTGTGACTTGGTCGAGTTTAGCCATTACCGAGGTGTGCGGAAGCCGACCGGCGGCGAACATGAGGCATCGACTCCGCCCAAGACTAAGGTGTTCATGGGCGTGGTGCCGATTTGTTGGGTTTTTTACGTCAAAAAGGCTATGTACCATCCTTTTACACCCACCGAGAATCTCTCATGCCATTAAGCACTCACCTCCTGCGTGAACTCAGTAAAGGCCATTTTCCCCTGCTGTCCACCTCAGGTATTGCTCTTTGGGGTGAGCTAGTTAACGCGTTAAGGCAGGATGCGACGAAAACCGTTGCGGAAATCAAAACCGCGATGCAGAAAGCCAACAGGGACTACGACGATTACTATCCCTCCGAGATAGAAGTCAATTCGGTCCTCATCCATACCGGTCAGGATGAGGTGGATGCTTTTCTCGGCCAAGCTCACAATCATCTCTGCAAAGATTTTGGGATTGCTAGCCGGCCGATGGTTCAGAACTGTGTGCAGGGCATTCGATCTGTGATGCAGAACCGCGCCAACCCCCTGCCTGAGTCAGATGTAATCCTCGGACTGGATGCCCATCACCAGATGGGTACGGGTTTGATCGCCAATCCGCTGACGTGTTTACCGGACCCAGCATGGGGTGTCGATTTTGGTTCGGTACCGAACCAGGATGAGATTGGGCGGTTGGCGCCTGTTTGGAATATCTTGAAACGGCGCGCCTATGAAAACCAAGGCGTACTGACTCAGTACGGTGCCAAGCCGCACTATGTTTTGGCGCATTTGCTCAACCATAATTTGAATGGCTCCGGCGAGGAGCCGAGAAATATGGTGCCTTTCTGGGCGACGTCTAATACGAGGATGGCAAAGCAGGCGGAGCAACACGTCAAAGATCTCGTGTTGCAAGGCGTCGAGGTGAAGTACAACGTGGTGTTCGGCCCGCCCGTTGGCATGACACCTGACCGAGCGGCGTTGCAGCCACTGTGCGACGCGGAACAATGGGAGTTGGTCGAAGCCGAACAGTGGCTTCCGGAAAGCTTCATCATTACTTGCGATGCGTGGGATGACGATCAAAGTGATTGGGTCAGAGTCGTCACCACGACGATTGACAATTATGTACCGGAAACGGTGCCTTATTTGCTGTAGAGGGGTCATCAGGCATCGCATTAAGCCATCCTTAACCGCAAATCCCGTGACGATAATGCGCAAGAGTATGCGGTCGGGCCGTCTCTTGCGCATAAAGGCTTATCTCTCCACCAGCACGATGTGCAGTCGAAGCGGGCCGTGCGCGCCCATTTGCACGGTTTGCTCGATGTCGGCGCTGCGCGAAGGGCCGGTGATGAAGTTGACCGTGCGCGGCATCCCTTGGCCGCGCGCGCGCAGCAGATCCCAGGCGTCTTCGTAAGCTCCAACGATGCGGTCGGCACGCAGCACCACAATGTGAGTGTCCGGCAGAAAATTCAGCGTGGTCGGACTATGCGGCCCGGACAGCAGCACCAGCGTGCCGGTCTCGGCGATGCCGGCAAAGGCGAGTGACACGCTGGTTTTATCGCCATCCACCGCCGCGCGGCGCTCGATATGCAGGGTCGGATCTTCCGACCACGGTAGCGCCGTCAATTCCGGGTCCGGCGCCATGACCAGTTCAGCGGGCAACCCCTCGCAATCCAGGAATGCCGACACCGCCACCGGCACATCTCGCGGATGGCTCACTCGGTCCACGGTCGCCGCCGCGCTTCGGGCCATCTGAACGAATAGATCTACCTGTTCGAAATGTGGGCGCAAAGCCCGCGCCGGAATCACGTTGCGCGGCGGATGCGCCAGCCGCGCCTCCAGTTCTGCTCGCCGCGCGCCCTCCACGGGACCGCGTTTCAAGCCCCGCCGAAGAGTGTTCAAAATCTGTTCGCGCGCCTCGCTCATGGCCGTGCTACCTGGCGCGCCGCCCATTGCTGCTGGAAGGTTTGACCCTGCGGCGCCGGCAGATCGCGCCAAGTAGTCCAGCCGCCCGCCAGCGGCAGCCGCTTGATCCTCCCCTTCCGGCCGCTCAGCTGTCGCAGCAGCCAGGCGCCGAAACGGGTGGCGATCCGGTAAAGTGCCGGGCGTTTGGCGAAAAAGGCCCACGCGCCCAAACCGAAGCGGACCGCTGCCGGGGACAGATGTTGCTCGAACTCCCGCTCGCGCCAGTGGCGCATCATCTTCGGCAGCGGGATATGCATCGGGCAGACTTCCTCGCAACGACCGCAGAACGTGGAGGCGTTCGGCAGCTGGCCGGCGGCGTCGATGCCGATCAGTTGCGGGGTCAACACCGAACCCATCGGTCCCGGATAGACCCAGCCGTAGGCGTGGCCGCCGATAGCACCGTACACCGGGCAATGGTTCATGCAGGCCGAACAGCGGATGCAGCGCAGCATGTCCTGGAACTCGCCGCCCACCATGCCGCTCCGGCCATTGTCCAGCAGCACCACATGAAACTGTTCCGGACCATCCAAATCGTCCGGGCGGCGCGGCCCGCTGGAAAACGTGGTGTAGACGGTAATCTCCTGGCCGGTGGCGGAACGGGTCAGCAGCCGGAGCAGGGTACTGACGTCTTCCAGGGTCGGCACCATCTTTTCGAGGCTGGCCAACACGATATGGACGCGCGGCAGGGTTTGGGTCAGGTCGCCGTTGCCCTCGTTGGTGACGATGACCGTGGTGCCGGTCTCGGCGATGCAGAAGTTCGCCCCGGTGATGCCGACATCGGCGCTCAGGAATTGCTGGCGCAGCACCTGGCGGGCCTCATTCATCAGCGCGCGCGGGTTTTCGTTGCGTTCGGTGAAGCCGTAAGGGCCGTGATGGGCATGAAAGGCGTCGGCCACTTGATCGCGGTTGAGGTGGATGGCCGGGGCGATGATGTGGCTGGGATGCTCGTGGCGCAGTTGGATGATGTACTCGCCCAAGTCGGTCTCCACCGGCTGGATGTCATGGGCTTCGAGGAATTCGTTCAGGCCGATTTCCTCGCTGATCATGCTCTTGCCCTTGGTGACCCGCCGGGCGGCGACCGATCGGCAAATGTCGAGCACGATTTGTCGGGCCTCGGCGGCGTCGCGCGCCCAGTGGACTTGGCCGCCGTGCTCGATCACCTTGGCCTCGAACCGTTCCAGGTAGAAATCCAGATGCTCCAGCACATGGTTCTTCAAGTCACGACCGGCAGCTCGCAACTGATCGAACTCGGGCAGTTTGGCGATGGCGGCAGCCCGCTTGCCGGGAAAACCGGCCTTGAGGTTTTTCAAGGCCCGCTGCAACGCGGCATCGCGCAGGGCGGCGCTGGCGTTGCTTTTGAAGGTCTGACTGGTCACTTGCATTAGCGGCTCTCCTCAGTCGGGTTCGCCGATGGCCGGCGCGTCGGCCAGCCCGGCCAGCACTTCGGCGACGTGGCGGACCTGGATCGCCGCGCCTTCGCGTTGCAGTTTGCCGGCCATGTTCAGCAGACAGCCCAGATCGCCGGCCAGCAGGGTATCGGCTTCGCTGGCCTGGATGTGGGCGGCTTTTTCGCTAACCATGCGGTTGGACAGTTCTGGATATTTGACACAGAACGTACCGCCGAAGCCACAGCACACCTCGCTCTCGGCCATTTCGCGCAAGTCGAGACCCATGACCGTGGCCAGCAACCGGCGCGGTTGCGACTTGATGCCCAATTCCCGCAACCCGGAACAGGAGTCGTGGTAGGTCACGGTGCCGGGGTAACGCGCGCTCACCCGCTCCACACCGAGCACGTCAGTCAGGAACGACACCAGTTCGAAGG
>JBATDL010000511.1:0-4613 GCA_049663445.1 Candidatus Competibacter sp. | reverse complement strand
ATGCCGAGGCGGCGGCGGTCCTGGACCTCGACGACGCCGGTTTCATCGCCCTGCTGCAGCAACGATTCGGCGACCGCCTGGGGCCGTTTCTCCGCGTCGGTCGTCGGCAAGCCTATCCGCTGTTCCTGCTGAAAGCACGCGAACACGCCCGCCAGCGCGTGGCGATCATCGGCAATGCCGCCCATACCTTGCATCCCATCGCCGGCCAAGGTTTCAACCTCGGCATCCGCGATGTGGCGGCGCTGGCGGAAGTAGTCGCGGACGCCCGTCGGCGCGGCGAGGACATCGGCGATCTTACGGTGCTCAACCGCTACGCCGACTGGCGACGCTGGGATCAGCGACGAACGATTGCATTCACCGACGCGCTGAACCGGCTGTTCGCCAACCCGCTGCCGCCGGTGCGGGCCGCCCGTAATCTGGGACTGCTGGCCTTTGACCTGTTGCCGCCGATCAAGCATTGGTTCGCCCGACAAACCATGGGGCTGGACGGGCGGGTGCCGAAACTGGCGCGCGGACTGGCGCTGACGGCATCACCCTCAGGGGCAACGACCCAATGACAAATGCCGATTACGACCTCATCATCGCCGGCGGCGGCATGGTCGGCTCGACGCTGGCCTGCGCGCTGAGCGATGCCGATCTCAAAATCGCCCTGCTGGAAAGCGCGCCACTGGAGCGTATCCGTCCGGGCGAGGAACCCGACCTGCGGGTCTCCGCCATCCATCGCGCCTCGCAGCGCATTTTCGCGGCGGTGGGCGCCTGGAGCGACATGACTGCTTGGCGGGTCAGTCCATTCCGCGACATGCGGGTGTGGGACGCCGGCGGCTTCGGCCAAATCCATTTCGACAGCGCCACCCTCGGCGAACCGTTGCTGGGCTGGATCATCGAAAATCGAGTGATTCAGTACGCCCTGCTGGAGCGGGCGCGGCAACTGCCGGCGGTGGACCTGCTGTGTCCGGCGGCGCTGAAGACCGCATGGCCCGAGGATGCGAGTGGCTGGCGAGTGCGCTTGACCGACGGGCGCGAATTCACGACGCGGTTGCTGGTCGGCGCGGACGGCGCGCAATCCAGGGTGCGGGAACTGGCGGAAATCGACACTCGCGGCTGGAGCTACGACCAGAAAGCGCTGGTCGCCACCGTGCGCACCGCCGAACCGCACCAGGAAACCGCCTGGCAGCGTTTCCTGCCGACCGGGCCGCTGGCGTTCCTGCCGCTGCACGACGGACGCTGTTCCATCGTCTGGTCCACCACACCGGAACAGGCCGACCAATTGCTAGCGCTGGACGAGTACGACTTCGGTCAAGCACTGACGGCAGCGTTCGACCGACGGCTGGGTGAGATCGTGCAAGTCGGGCCACGCGGCGCTTTCCCCCTGCACTTGCAGCACGCCCGCGCCTACGTCAAACCCGGCCTGGCTCTGATCGGCGACGCCGCCCATGTACTCCATCCGCTGGCCGGGCAGGGCGTCAATCTGGGACTGTTGGACGCGGCGACCCTGGCCGAGGTGCTGCTGGACGGCCTCGCTACCGGTCACGAGGTGGGCGCACTCAAAGTACTGCGGCGCTACGAACGCTGGCGCAAGGGCGATAACCTGCTGATGCTGGGCATCATGGACGGCTTCAAGCGACTGTTCGGTAATACGCTGCCACCGGTGCGGCTGCTGCGCAATCTCGGCCTTAACCTGGCCGATGCCACCGGGCCGCTGAAAAACCGCATCGCCCGGCGAGCGATGGGGCTGGAGGGCGATCTGCCAAAACTGGCGCGGGTGGCGAGCTGAATTCCGATGTCCGAACATCCCCTCTGTCGCCTGGACGACTTGGCCGAAGGTCAAAGCAAGGGCATCGTCATCAACCCGGCTTCCCGCTATGCCGACATCGTGTTGGTACGCACGCGGAAGGGCATTTACGCCTACCGCAACCGCTGCCCGCATACTGGCGCGCCGATGGAATGGGAACCCGATCAGTTTCTGGATTTGACCGGCACGGTCATCCAATGCGGCATCCACGGCGCGCTATTTCGCATCGAGGACGGCTATTGCGTTTCCGGCCCCTGCGCCCGGCAGTCGCTGCAAGCGGTGGTGCTGATCGAACGGGACGGCTGGCTGATCGCGCTCGACCCCCTGGAGCGCGTCGGTGGCTGAACCGCCCGTTATCCAGGTCGAGGATCTGCGTAAGCACTACGGTTCGGTGCGGGCCGTGGACGGCATTAGCTTCACCATCGCCCGTGGCGCCACCTGCGCCCTACTCGGCGGTAACGGTGCCGGCAAAACCACCACCATCGCCATGCTGCTGGGGCTACTGCTGCCGACCAGTGGCCAGATTCATATCCTTGGCGAAGAGGTACCGCGCCACCACCATCGCGTGCTGCCGCGCATGAACTTTTCCTCGCCCTATGTCGATCTGCCGCAACGCTTGACCGTGGCGGAAAATCTGACCGTCTATGCTCGTCTGTACGGCGTGCCCCGCGTGCGCGAGCGACTGGCGGCGCTGGGACGGGATTTGGACATCGACGCCTTTTTCCAACGACCCTACGGCAGCCTGTCCGCCGGCCAGAAAACCCGGGTGGCACTGGCCAAGGCGCTGCTGAATGAACCGGAAATTCTGTTGCTCGACGAGCCAACCGCCTCGCTCGACCCCGATACCGCCGACCGGATGCGCGGCATCCTGACCGACTTCCAACGCTGCGGCGGCGCGACCCTGCTACTGGCATCCCACAACATGAGCGAGGTGGAACGGCTTTGCGATCAGGTCATCATGCTGCGGGCCGGGCGCATCGTCGCCAGTGGCGCACCGCACGAACTGATCCACCGCTACGGCCGCAAGGACATGGAGGAAGTGTTTCTCGACATCGCCCGTGGTATCCAAAGCGGCGAAGTGATCGAATGAATGGCCTGTCCTTGCAACGCATCGGCGCGTTGGCGCTGCGCTACCTCTATTTGTTGCGCCGTTCCTGGATCCGCATCGTCGAACTGGCCTACTGGCCCACCGTGCAGATGATCTTGTGGGGCTTCATCACCCGCTATCTGGCCGGTCACAGCGACGTGCTCGGGCAGGCGGCGGGGCTACTGCTATCGGGCGTGCTGCTGTGGGATATTCTGTTTCGCAGCCAGTTGGGCGTATCGGTGGTGTTCTTCGAGGAGCTGCACGCTCGTAATCTGGCGCAACTGTTCGTCAGCCCACTGCGGCCGATCGAACTGATTCTGGCGCTGATGTTGATCAGCCTGGTTCGTACTTTGATCGGCGTTGGCGTCGCGGTGGCGCTGGCGCTACCGTTCTACGGCTTCAACCTGTTCGCGCTGGGGCCGCCGCTGATCGGCTTTTTTCTCAACCTGCTACTGATGGGCTGGGCCATCGGCCTGCTGGTCGCCGCCCTGGTGCTGCGCCACGGCATGGGTGCGGAAAGCATCGCCTGGGCAGCGATCTTCGCCCTGGCGCCGTTGTGCGGGATCTACTACCCCATCGCCACCCTGCCCGGTTGGCTGCAACCGCTGGCCTGGACCTTACCCGCCAGTCATGTGTTCGAGGGGATGCGGGCGGTACTGCTGGATCATACGTTCCGGTTGGACTATTTCCTGTATGCCCTGCTGCTGAACGCCGGCTACCTTGGTCTAGCGATCAGCGTGTTTTTAGCCGCCGTCCGCCAGGCGCGCGAACACGGCTCGCTGTTGCAGTCGGGTGAATAAGCCGCCACCGCCGCTCTCAACGGCGCACCGGCTCAGCGAGGCAAGCGATCTGCTTGTGATAGACCCACACCTCTTTTATCTCTTCACACTTTTCCCGCCTCATCCCGCACGGTTATGCGGTTATTTGTTGCTCTCCCGCCTTGAATTGCAATTTCTGTTACCTACACTCAATGTTCATCACATACCATTTAATGGCTTTCAGCCGCGCCATCATGGGAGACCTGCAATATATGCCGCCTCTGATTTACAGAAATCATCAGAATGATGACAATTTAGGCTTCGACGAAGTTACCCTAAGATAACGAACAATAGAAGGTGAAAAGGAGAGGGGTAAGGATCTTATGAGCGATAAGCAATCCTTTAAGGTCGCTTTAATCGGCATTCCCGAAAGTGAGCGAAATGTCTTGAGAAATATCTTCAAGCTATCCCTTTACCGTCCCCGTGCCTATTCCTTTGCCGCCGCCGGCGAGCCGATCCAAATCCTGCTGGTCGACGCGGAAAACCCCGAAGCCATGACGGAGTGGCGATCTTTTAAGCTTCCCTCGACGGATGGAGCTTCGCCGGCCCCGCTTCTGACCGTCATGATCACTAAAGATCAACCGCCCAACGGGCAGCCTCACTCCATCCGTCGGCCTTTCGTCGCCACCCGCGTGCTGACCGCGCTGGATCAAGTCGCCAGCCAGCTCACTGCGACTTCCACGCAGCAACGCATCATCGGCAAGGAAAACCCGGCGACAGGCGGACCCACCGATACCCCACTGTTCACGGCGCTGGTGGTGGACGATAGCATTACGGTCAGAAAGCAGGTTGAACTGGAACTAAAATTACTTGGCATTCAAACCGATACCGCTGAATCCGGTGAAGAAGCGTTTGAGCTGTTGGCCCAGAAAGAGTACGACATCATCTTTCTCGACGTGGTGCTGCCCGGGGTTGA
>JBATDL010000510.1:0-2993 GCA_049663445.1 Candidatus Competibacter sp. | reverse complement strand
CGTTCGGCCGGCGTGAGTTCAGCGACGAAGCGTCCGTTCAACAGATTGTCCACCAGGGTGGCCTGAATTTCGACGCCGGCGGCGGGGTTGCCACTCGTCCAGGAAAACGGGGTCAGGAAAGTGTCGCCCGACAGTCGCTGCGGTTCGGGGATGGCTTCCAGCACACGGCCCACCAGCACGATTTTGCCGGCGAAAATGCCTGACGGCAGCAGGCGTTGGGGGTCGATGGCTTGATAGTAGGACACGGTCTGGATCGTTTTCGGCGGCCCTCGGTAGTCGATCAGCCGTTCCCGCAACAGATCGTGTTGGCTGAAGCGCGGCCCCTCCGGCGCGACCGCTGTCGGCCGTTCGAGGTAGCGTCGGACCATTTGCAGGGCGAAAGAGGGCAGGTCCGGGGCGAGCAGTCGCGCCCGCCGCACGGCACCGTCGGGGTCGATGCTGATAAAGGCGCTGCCGACCAGGGCGGCATCTTGCAGGGCGGGAATCGGATCGACTCGAATCGTGTGGCGAAACAGGGGATCGTTGACCACCGACAGCGCACTGGTCAACACACCGTTGCCGGCTTCCCGCAACGCTTGCGCTAGCGCCTGATCCTCGGCTGGTTCGGAGGGTTCCGCGAACAGGACGTCGAAGCCGATCACCGCTGCGCCGGCTTGGTGAAGTTGTCGGATCAAGCGAGCGTGCAGGCTGCGCGGCCAGGGCCATTGCTGCTTGATCTCGGCCATGGAGGGTTCGTCGATGGCGACGATGACGATGGATGGGGGTGGGGGTAGCGCGCCGCGCAGGGTGAACAGCAGATCCAGGCCCTTGAGTTCGAGGAGCGCAAAAAACGAGGTGTTGGAGAGAATAAGAACCAGCCCGAAAGCGAGGCTGGCGACCAGCGTCGCTGGCCACATCGACGAGCTTTGCAATTTCGACAAGGCTTTAGCTCATTGCGGACAGGGGTCAACCCATACCCATTTTCCACCAATCAACACATAACATCCGCTTTGCGGCTGTGGTCCTTCCGTTGTGGTGTTGGCCTCCACGCGCAAAACCACTTCGCCATCCGGCAAGGAGGAGTTGTCGATCTTGACCAGCTTCTTTATCCCATTTTGGTCTGAGATTACGACCAAAATTGTATTCGGTTCAAGAGCGGATACAGTATCAAAAGAAACCTCAACGCCTGTCAGTTTCATTCGATTTTTCCCCCGTATATGTTAATTAAAAATTAACCACAAGCCGCCAAAAAAGGGTTCGTTCTGGAATGTAGAGCGGGTTAACGCTCTGATCCGTAGAGAGGAAACCATTATCTTGATAGTGGAATTTTTTATCTAGCAGGTTGTTTGCCTGAAGCGCCATAATTCCCCATCGCTTGGGAAAGCGATAACCCAACCCAGCATTGACCAAGGTAAAATTTTCGCTTTGCGTCGGTAATAGAGCAAGTGATTGCTGATCCAGAAATTGAACCTTCTGATTTACATAGATGATACCCGTGCTAGCAAAGAAACCGGATGGATCAAAATACTGAATATCCAGGGGGAGCGAAATCGTCCTCAGTTGGGAAGGCATGGATGGAAAGGAAAACATCAGGCCCAATAAGCCCTCTTTCATCTCGAAGCGCTCATAAAGCCCCGCTGCTTTGACCGCCCACCGATGACTGGGCATCCAGTACAGATAAGCGCCATATCGATCGATCTGTTGCTGCTCGACTTCATAGAACTCAGGGACATCAAGCGTTCCAAAAGGAACGTCGAGGTCTCGGCGGAATGCCTCCAAACCGCCAAAGAGCTGATTAGTGAACCGCACGTCGAGAGCTACCCCGTAATTTTTGGATACGGTCGAAGTGATATTATCAAAAAATTGATTGAATCCAGCGACTTGGGTTGGCTCAATCGTCTGGCTCGTTACAAGTATCGAATTGGTGACTTTGAATGCGGCGGCCCGCAGGGAAATCTGCTCGTTCAGCGCCCACTGGATACCCAGTTTCGGATTGAGTTCGTGCAAATCGGCATTCGCATCGTCGTTCGATTGATAGCTTAAACCCACGGTCCCGATCACGTCTCCCGGCAGTTTGAGAGTGGCGTAGCCATAGCCGATGTCCTGGTTGCCGGTCGTTGAAGGTTGTTGAACGCCATAAAAATTGAAATCCGCCGAATAGATCCCTAGGCCGGTGATTAAATTGAAACGATCTGCCTTGTAAAGTAGCTGGGCTTCTGTTTGATAAATATTTTGCACTAATCCAGCACTAACATTCGAGAAGCTCACATTATCATTTCGATCCGTGTAAATGAACGAAGCAATCAGATTGGTTTGCGGCGACAGCGAATAATTGGCGCCAATGCGGGCGATATCCTGATTGATATTACGGTGTTTTGATCGACTGAAGATATCATTAAAACTGGATTGGAGGTCGCCGTTGGTGGTTTCCCGATGCCGATACTCAGCTTGGAGATTGAAATAAGGAGTGACGGCCACTTGTCCAAACAGATCATAAATGTCGTTCTTCAGGTCGTTATTCTCTCGATAGCCGTTACTCTGGTAATGAAACTGTCCAAGGCTGTAGGCGGCGCGGTCGGTCAGGCCGGAGACGATCAGCTCATCCCCCCACGTACTCTGAGAGCCACCCAGCGCCGAAGCCCACAGCGTCGGCTGATTTTGCACAAACAAGGGTGTGAATTCGTACAGAGACGAGGTGCTCAAGGCGCTCGGCATCAGCAACTTGGTTTCCGCCATTTGCGGTTGCACCGGCGTGATGTTGGTCGGTTGCAACAACTGCGCTTGCAGCAGTTCGCTCACGCGGGCCAGTTCCATGTTGGGGAGCGCGGCATAGGAATCCGCCAGCAGCCGATGCGCCGAGTAGTTGCTTGGGTCACGGTTTACCGATTGCCAGCCTTCCTGCAAGCCGAGTTGGGTAGAGCCCACTTCGTTGTAAATGTGTCCCAAAGTGGCCGACCGCGCGGCCAGATCTTCGTCCAGCAGCAACCGCGACCGGTACACGCCCCGGTCATCGT
>JBATDL010000509.1:0-3371 GCA_049663445.1 Candidatus Competibacter sp. | reverse complement strand
CCCGACGTCGAACCCGCCGACACCTGGGGCGCCCAAATCGCCGCCCAAGCCCTGATCGAAACCGCCAACCTCGCCAAGATCGGCCCCGCCCATCAACGCAAGCTCGCCCGCGTTCAACACTGGCTGGTCAAATTAATGCGCGACCAACGGCTACCCGCCACCGAGCGAGCCTTGGCCGGCGACAACCTCGCCGCGCTGGGCGATCCGCGCTTCGATGCGAATCTCTGGTATCTACCCGATGAACCGCTGTTGGGTTTCATCGAAATACCCGCCGGTCCTTTCACGATGGGCAGCGATCAGCAACGCGACGGAGAAGCATTCGACGACGAATTCCCGCAACACGAGGTAGACCTGCCTGGCTACTACTTGACCCGCTGGCCGGTGACGGTGGCGCAGTTCGCCGCCTTCGTGCGGGATAGCGGCCACGAGCCAAGGGACCCAAACTGCTTGCAGGGGATCGCCAACCATCCGGTGGTCTACGTCACTTGGCACGACGCGATGGCTTATGGCCGCTGGCTGAACGAGCAATTGCGGGAACTCGCCCGCGAACGGCTGGCCACGGCAAACCCGCTGTCCGAGTCCGAACGCCGGTTCTGGCAAGGACTGGCCGACGGCGCCCTGGGCGTCGGGCTGCCCTCGGAGGCGGAATGGGAAAAAGCCGCGCGCGGCGACGACGGGCGAATTTATCCTTGGGCAGACCCACCCGACCCCGAAAAAGCCAACTATACCGACACGGGCCTTGGGGGAACCAGCGCCGTGGGCTGTTTTCCCGGTGGTATCAGTCCCTATGGCGGCGAAGAGATGAGCGGCAACGTTTTGGAATGGACGCGCAGTTTGTTTGCGGACTATCCCTATCCCCCAGCAGGTGCGGAGCGCCAAGCACGGGAGGACCCGGGGGCCGAAGGCCGCCGGGTGCTGCGGGGCGGCGCGTTCTACAGCCTTGCGTGGGCTGCGCGCTGCGCCTCCGCGACAGCTGCGGCCCCGACGACCGCGACGACGACGTCGGTTTTCGGGTGGTGGTGTCCCCATTGGTTTTCTCTGATCGATGAAATCTCTGATCTCTGGTCGGTGCTGGTTTGGACAGCGGGGGCGACTTGCCGCTACTATCGGTGTTGTCATGACTGCGCCCGAAATGCCCATCTTTACCCGCACGTTCGACCTGCTCGGTTGGTTGTTGCAGGCGAGCCACCATCTGCCGCGCGCGCACCGGCACGACTTCACCAAACGTCTGCTGGACGCCGCTTTCGACCTGCGGGAGTCGTTGGAGGAGGCGAACGCGCGCCGGGGGGACGCCCGCCGAGAACGCTTGGCGCGGGCGGACGAAGCCCTGGCTAAACTTCGGCTGTATTTGCGGCTGGCCAACCGGCTGGGCTGGCTGTCGGCGGGACAATACGGCCATGCCGCTGAGCTGATCGCGGAGGTCGGCCGGCTGCTGGGGGGTTGGCAAAAGGCGAGTCATGCCTGAGCAATGGCGGGTTCACGCGCGGTGAGCCCGCCTTGCGGGGACAGACCCGAAACGCCGCCGGGTGCTGCGGGGCGGCGCGTTCAACAACAATGCGAGGAACGCGCGCTGCGCCAACCGCAACAACAACGACCCCGACAACCGCAACAACAACAACGGTTTTCGGGTGGTGGTGTCCACGCTCTCCAACTCCGGGAATACTTGGCGGGGTTTCGCGCCCTGCCGGGCCGAGGAGAATGGCGGGGTCTGTTCCTGGCCGCGTCCCCCCGTGATCGTGGGGCCGGGCAAATAGCAACCGTCCCGTCCCCTGGCTATCCTGGGACGGGACCTCCTCTCGCACGGGCCGTCGAGGGATGCGGCGGATCGCGCCGGGGATTCGCGGGCGGGCCGGGGATGGCCGGTCGGTGCTAGCGGAAATCGCCCACTGGGACAACCTGCTCCTGGCGTTCCGAAAGGCCAGCAAGGGCAAGCGGGGCCGTCCCGAAGTCGCGGCCTTCGAATACCGGTTGGAGGATCACTTGGTCGATTTGAGTGGCGAGCTGCGGGAACGCCGCTATCGGCCCGGCCCTTACGCCAGCTTTTACATCCACGACCCCAAGCGGCGGTTGATCAGCGCCGCGCCCTTCCGGGACCGGGTGGTGCATCACGCACTCTGCAACGTCATCGAGCCGGTGTTCGAACGCGGCTTCGTGGCCGACAGCTACGCCAACCGGCTTGGCAAAGGAACGCATCGCGCCTTGAATCAGACCCAGCGGTACGCCCGGCGGTTTGACTACGTTCTGCAGGTCGATGTGCGGCAGTTCTTTCCCTCCTGCGATCATGCCCTCCTGCGCGCCATGCTGGCGCGCAAGCTCCCGGACGCCGGCAGCCTGTGGTTGATCGACCGGATATTGGAAAGCGGCGTGGGCGTCTTGGCCGAGGAATACCGGATGGTCTATTTTCCCGGGGACGATCTGTTCGCGGTGAACCGTCCGCGCGGCCTGCCCATCGGCAATCTCACCAGCCAGTTCTGGGGCAACGTCTATCTCGATTCCCTGGATCATTTCATCAAGCGCGAACTGCGCTGTCCGGGCTACGTGCGCTACGTCGACGACCTGCTGTTGTTTGGCGATGACAAACCCACCCTGTGGCGTGGGTGGCGCGCCCTGGTGGAGCGGCTGGCCGCGCTGCGCCTCACCCCGCATCCCGGCGCTCATCCCCGGCCCGTCACGGAAGGCATTCCGTTCCTGGGGTTCACCGTGTATCCCGCCCGGCGGCGACTCAAGCAGCGCAAAGGCGTGCAGTTCCAGCGCAAGCTGCGTGGCCTGGTTCGAGCCTGGGAATCGGGAGAATTGGATACCGAAACGCTGAAGGCCAGCTTGTCGGGCTGGGTCAATCACGCGCGATACGGCAACACCGTGGGGCTGCGCAAAGCCGTGCTAAGCGGCGTTCCCGAGTCGTTCGCTCTATACTCGTAAGGGTTTTCCTAAACGCAATCAGCACGAAAGAGGAGGTGATTGATCATGGACATTCCAACCTTGGCGGCTGGGGTAACCACGGCGCTGGTTCCGGCGCTGCCGTTCTTGGTGAAGGCTGGCGAAAAGGGCATGGAGACCCTGGGCGAGAAAGTCGGTGAGGGTATCTCGGAAACCGCCCAGGCGCTGTGGCGAAAGCTCTGGCCGGCGGTGAAAGCCAACCCGACGGCGGCGGCGGCGATTGAGGACGTGGCCGCTGCGCCCGACGATGCGGATTTTCAAGCGGCGCTGCGGGCGCAGATCAAGAAATTGCTGGCGGCCGATCAAACGCTGCTCGCCGATCTGGCGCGGGTGCTGGAAGCGGCCGGCCACCCGCAACACTATCAGGCAACCGTCCACGACGACGGTGCGGTAGCCCAAGGGCCAGGCGCGGTCGCTGCCGGCAAAGGTGGGGT
>JBATDL010000508.1:0-4286 GCA_049663445.1 Candidatus Competibacter sp. | reverse complement strand
TGTTCCGTGACGGACGGGTGATCGCCGCCTGGCCGACCAAACTGGCTTTGGCTCCACTGTTGGCCAAACAGATCGAAGAGGTGCTACGGTCACTTGATATACGGCCCCAACCGATGGATCTGCGGGCGCTGGCGGACTGGCCGCGACCGGAGATCGCCACATATCCCTGGGATCGGGAAGATCTGGAATGGAACTGAGATCGTTGGGATCGACTGGGTTGCGGGTCAGTCCGCTGGGTTTGGGGACGGTAAAGTTTGGGCGCAATCGAGGGGTCAAGTATCCTCAGCCGTTCGACCTGCCGTCGGATCGGGAAGCACTGGCGCTGTTGGAATTGACCTGGGATCTGGGAATGAATCTGCTGGATACCGCGCCGGCCTACGGTACGAGTGAAGAACGGCTGGGCCGGTTGCTGCGGCGATGCCGGCGGGACTGGGTGATCGTCACCAAGGTCGGCGAGGAATTCCAGGACGGGGAATCGCGCTTCGACTTTTCCGCCGCCGCAACCCACGCCAGCGTCGAACGCAGCCTGCGGCGGCTGGGCGTAGCAGCGCTGGATGTGGTGCTGATTCATTCCAGTGGCGACGATCTGCATATCCTGGAACAAGAAGGCGTGTTGCCGGCCTTGCTGGACTTGAAACGGGCGGGATGGGTACGGGCGGTCGGCATGTCGACCAAGACTGTGGCCGGCGGCTTACGGACGGTGGAGTGCTGCGATGTAGCAATGGTCACCTACAACCTGTCCGAGCGCAAGGAACTGCCGGTGATCCGTGCCGCCCGCGCCGCCGGCAAGGGTGTGCTGGTCAAGAAAGGTCTACGCAGTGGCCACTTGGATCGGACGGCGGGCGTCGATCCGGTGCGGGCATCCATGGATCTGATCTTCGCCGAGCCGGGGGTGAGCAGCGTGGTGGTCGGTACCCTGAATCCGGCGCATCTGCGAGCCAATGTGGCGGCAGCGGAAGAAGTGCTGAACCCGTATGGGTGACCCGTTCACTGGGTGACATTCATGACATAGGGAATAGGGCCGCAAAAGACAAGGCCTGACCCTGTGATTTCCATGGTGTCAGATGGAGCAATCCGATGCGTCGGGTGTATTGCTGATGTCCAGGACCCGATTGCGCCCGGCGCTTTTCGCGGCGTACAACGCCCGATCAGCCTCTGTCAGGAGAGTTTCGATCCCAGCGGTCGATGCTGAGCTTACAGCAATGCCAATACTGACCGTCATCCCGAAACTGTAACCATACCGAACGATGGGTGCAGACTCGATTGCGGCACGGATTCGCTCGCCCACTTGCACGGTCTTTGCCCTGTCAGCTTCGACAACAAGCACGGCAAATTCCTCCCCCCCCAAGCGTCCAAAGATATCGACCTCCCGCAGTTCGCATTGGATCGTGGCCGCCAACTGCCGTAGTGCGGCGTCACCCGCATCGTGACCATAGCTATCGTTGATCTGTTTAAAATGATCAGCATCGATCATCAATACGCCAGTGGGGTGACCGAAGCGTTTCGAACGAGCCAATTCCAGTGCCGCCAGTTCCAGAAAATGGCCCCGATTGCTGATCCCGGTCAGACTATCGGTGGTAGCCAACTTTTCCATTTGCCGCAGATACGATACATTTTCAAATGCCTGACGGATATATGGATTCATGACGTACAGAATGTCGCGATCGGCCAAATCAAAACCATTGATCGCATCATGTGTCAAGATAATGTGTACTGGAGCATTCTCCGCATAAAAGCCCAGATGGATAGCCGACTTAGGACGAAGTGCCTGAAAAAAATCAGGGTTATCGATCCAAAGGCGGGACTTGCGGGCCTCCCCGAGCAAAGTCGGTTTTTGTGCGGCATAGAACGCGCCGTGATCCTCGTCGCGCCAAGCAGCCCCAACAAGCTGCTTTGCCGAGGACGCAGTGCACACCATGATTCCCTCGATCTGCCATAGAACGGCAAAGCCATCGAAATCGATGACTTCAATCAGGGAGTCGCCGACCGCCTCGTATACCTCGGCACGGCTGCGCGCTTGGGTCAATTTGGCCAAGCCAACGCGCAGTAGCGCGTTGATCCTGTGCACCTCATCAAGTTGAGCCTTAACGATCTGGTAGCCCAGCGCCAAGTCATTTTGAAAAGCCGGAGGGCTGCATTCCACCCTATTGCCCGCAGGGGACGGGGCGTGGAAATCCTCGAATAAGAGCAATGATACCATCAGATTGGCATGAGCATTGCGGTTGTGCCAAAATCGCCCTTGTTCACCGAAGAAAAATCCGCCCATGAAGGGCGCTCCTCCCAAAGCGTCGCGGACCAAGTCGATCATTTCGGCGCCGCGCCCCGCCAAAGGCCCCGCGCAAGCGGCGCAATAGGACACCAAGCCACCGATCGCTCGCGGCGCCGACACATTGAATAACGCCCGCGTGCGTTCCACCAACTCGGCGGTACGCTTGACCAGGATATCCTGATCTCCAGTCATCAAAGTTAAACGGCTGCCTTCGGGAATCACGGCCTGAACCCAAAGCGCGCCGTTTTCAACCCGCACCGGATGCACCAATCCATACAGCGGAGCAGTCCCCACATGGCCGACCGTGACTCCGATGGGATTCATCGTGGTTTGTGTCACCACATCGCCGTTATGGATTACTTCCGCAGCGATCGAACCCGCGCTCCACTGATTGTAGACCTGAGCGGCAGCTTGCCCGTCGATGGTGAGAAGGACACGCCCTTGGGCCGCAGTGACGATCCCGGTTTGCTCGGTTGCGCGGTAGCCACCGAAAAAGCCGTGACAAACCCTCCCGGTGACGAACCCGACGCTCAACAACAGGCCGTCATCAACGACGGCGTCACGGTTGAATACGACGCAACGGCCAGCCTGTTCGGAGTCTTTGGGATTTCCACCCAGGCCGTTCAGTGCCGCGCTGCCACCGACGATCGGCACACTGGCGCCAACGACCTGCTCGATGCCGGCGATAATCGCTTCTTCGCAACCCGGCACGGCGCTGAGCCAGATGAAATCGGGTACGGCGCCGCTTTTCCCGGCGGCGGCAATCGCCTGCTCCACGGTGCGCTGCGCCGCATCGGCTGGCGCCAGTTGCGCAAACGAGGCAATCCCGATCCCGAAAGCCCCACCGGGATCGGCGATGGCTAAAACGCCGATGCTGGGGTCTTCCATGATTCCATCGCCGCCGAACATTGCGGTGGAAGATGAACAGCCATGAACGGCGGCATTCGGAAAAGCCGTTTTGACTGCTTGTTGGGCAAATTCGGGGGCGACGGAATCGGTGTGGAACACGATGATCCAGTCGGGATGTGGACCTATCGCGGTGCGCAGCTTATCCACCAAAGACATTGCTGTGTAAGTTCTCTCAACAGCAATGGAAACCTGACTAATTTTCACGGTCTTATCGTTGTTGGAGGCATTGTATCCACAGGGCAGGGTCAGATTTTGTTTTTCTTAGACGCCGTCACAACGTGACTTGGGAATGGCTAGTATATGGGACTAGGATCGCAAAAGACAAAACTGATCGTAATTCTACGTGTGCCCCTGTAACACCTCGTGATTACTTACAGCGCCCGCCTGAGCCGTTCCACCCCCTCGGCCAGTTGTGGGATAGCGCTGGTGTAAGCGAAGCGGACATGCCGCTGTGGCAGATGACGGCCGAAATCGACACCCGGCGTGATGGCGACGCCGCTTTCTTCGAGCAGGCGCAGGGCAAACCCGTAGCTGTCGTCGGTGAAACGACCACAGTCGGCGTAGAGATAGAACGCGCCGTCCGGGGTCACGGGGATGTGGAACCCCAACTCGCGCAGCGCCGGTAGCAGGAAATCGCGCCGGGCCTGAAACTCCCGTCGGCGGGCCTCGAAAATCGCTTGCGCTTCCGGCCCGAAGGCCGCCAGCGCCGCGTATTGCGCCGGGGTGGATGCCGCCAGAAACAGATTTTGCGCCAGTTTTTCCGCGTCGCCGACACCATCGTCCGGCGCAACCAGCCAACCCAGCCGCCAGCCCGTCATCCCGTAATATTTGCTGAAGCTATTAACGACAAAAATCCGGTCGGAATACGCCAGCGCGGTCTGAATCGGGGCGCCGTAGATCAGACCGTGATAGATCTCGTCCATGATCACCCGGCCGCCGCGCGTCTCGACTGTGGCAACGATGGCTGCCAGTTCATCGGGGGCGATCACGGTGCCAGTGGGGTTGGCCGGCGAGGCCAGCAACACCGCCGTCGTCCGCTCGTCCCAATAGCGCTCGACCAATCCGGCCGTCAGTTGGTAACCGGTTTCCGGCCCGACCGGAACACCGA
>JBATDL010000507.1:0-2512 GCA_049663445.1 Candidatus Competibacter sp. | reverse complement strand
ATCCTGATCAGGGCGGATGCGCAAGCCTAGTTCAGCAATGCGTTGTTCGATTCGCCCACGCCGCCCGATCAGGATGGGTTTGGCGAGACCGTCATCGATGACACCTTGCACCGCCCACAGCATCCGTTCTTCTTCGGCTTGGGCATAAATCACCCGCTTCAAATCGGTCTTGGCGCGGTCGAACACCGGGCGCATGATCAGGCCGGAACGGTAAACGCGCTGGCTGAGCTGGGTGCGGTAGGCGGTAAAATCCTCAATCGGGCGAGTGGCGACGCCGCTGTCCATCGCCGCTTTGGCGACCGCCAGCGGCAAGGTGAGCAGCAAACGTGGCTCGAACGGTTTAGGAATCAGGTATTCCGGCCCGAAGTTGATCGGCTGATCGCCGTAGGCGGCGGTTTCCTCCTGGGAGTGCGGTTCGCGCGCCAGTTCCGCCAGGGCACGGACGCAGGCCAGTTGCATTTCCTGATTGATCGTGGTGGCGCCTACGTCCAGTGCGCCCCGGAAAATGTAGGGGAAGCAGAGGACGTTGTTGACCTGGTTGGGATAGTCGGAACGGCCGGTGGCGATAATGGCGTCGGGCCGCGCGGCAATGGCTTCTTCCGGCATGATTTCGGGAATGGGATTGGCCAGTGCCAGAATCAGCGGCTGATTGGCCATGGTTTTCACCATATCCCCGGTGAGCACCCCGGCCTTGGACAGCCCCAGGAAAATATCCGCGCCGACGATCGCATCGCCCAGGGTGCGCGTCGAGGTGTCGGCGGCATAGGCGGCTTTCTCCGCGTCGAGATTGCCGCGTCCCCGATAGATGACGCCCCGACTGTCGCAGACGATGACGTTTTCCCGCCGCAGACCCAAACCGAGCAACAAATCGAGGCAGGCGATGCCGGCCGCGCCGGCGCCGGAGGTGACCACCCTGACCTCGGCGATATTCTTGCCCACCAGCGACAGAGCGTTGAGCACGGCGGCGGCGGTGATGATGGCGGTGCCGTGCTGGTCGTCATGGAACACCGGGATTTTCATCCGCTCGCGCAATCGACGCTCGATCTGGAAGCATTCCGGGGCCTTGATGTCTTCCAGGTTGATGCCACCAAAACTCGGTTCCAGGCTGGCGATGATCTCGACCAGTTTGTCGGGGTCGCGTTCGTTGATTTCGATATCGAATACATCGACGCCGGCGAACTTCTTGAACAGCACGCCTTTGCCTTCCATCACCGGTTTGGCCGCCAGTGGGCCGATGTCGCCCAGGCCAAGCACGGCAGTGCCATTGGTGATGACCGCCACCAGATTGCCACGGGCAGTGACGGTGGACACCTCGCGGGGATCTTCGACAATCACCTGGCAGGCGGCGGCGACGCCGGGGGAGTAAGCCAGTGCCAAATCGATCTGGTTGGCGAGCGGCTTGGTTGGGGTGACTTCGATCTTGCCGTAGGGAGCCATGCGATGGTAGCGCAGGGCGCGTTCGTCGAAATTATCAGCCATGGGAGTTCGAGCGGTTCCTGGTGAGGTGATGGTGAGGTGAGGTCCCGGATTCTCTGGAAAGACAGAGAATAGGATACTTCAGCAATTTTCGTGCCGCATCTGGCGTTTGAATCGATCGACCCAAAATTTCTGGCCGGCGGCTTGGTGGTTATCGGCCTACTGTCGGCCAATCTACCGCAAGCGCTGGCACGGTGCGGTATGATTTGAGTGAAGTCTGATCGACTGGTTCTTGCTGGCCGAGTAGATTGTCTGAAAATCGCTTGAAGAGGAGATCCGCTGATGCTGGTGTTGCCCGACGATTTCGAACCCGGTCTGGTTCGCTCGCCGGTTGTCAGAGAAGCCGGCTGGTGGTTTGTGTTCGGAGGCAGCGAGCTGCTGGTGCGATCCGGCGGGGCTGGGGTCGAGCTGCCGGCAGTGGCAACGGACTGGCCGTTCGCCGGTTGGCCGGTAGTGCGCCGCCTGTATCTGGGAACGTTGCACGGCCGGCCTTGCCACGCCGTCGAAGTGTCGGATGTGCGGCCGCCGCCGGGGATGGCGTTCGAAGGATTGCGCGGTTTGTGGTCGCGGCTGGACGAGACGCTGCTGGGAGTGGCCGGTCACGCCCTGCAATTAATCGAATGGGACCGCACCCACCAATATTGCGGTCGTTGCGGCGCAGCCACCCAACGGCGCGACGACGAGCGCGCCCGATGCTGCGCGGCCTGTGGCCTGGCTGCTTATCCGCGGCTGTCGCCGGTAGTGATGGTGCGCGTCAACCGGGGGCGCGAGATCCTGCTGGCCCGTGCGCCGCGCTTCCTGCCGGGGGTATACAGCGTGCTGGCGGGCTTCGTCGAAGCCGGCGAGACGCTGGAGCAGGCCATCCATCGGGAGGTGGCGGAGGAGGTGGGCGTTCGGGTCAGAAACCTGCGCTATTTCGCCAGCCAATCATGGCCGTTTCCGCATTCTCTGATGATTGCCTTCACCGCCGACCATGCCGGAGGCGAGCTGCGAGCCGACGGGCGGGAAATCCTGGAAGCTCGCTGGTTTGCGCCGG
>JBATDL010000506.1:0-5435 GCA_049663445.1 Candidatus Competibacter sp. | reverse complement strand
GTGCATCACCGATCAACGCCCCGGCTTTGGCGGCCGACGCGGACCGGATGCCGGGCTACGTCCACCGCCGCGCGGTCGATCCGGCCAGATTCGTCCGGAGGTTGGGGGCCGACGCGGTTCCGGTTTGGGAACAGGTCGGGGCGCATAACCTGCGGCTTGCAGCAGCTCCGCCATCCGCGCCTCGTCCAGTTCATCCCAGTGCCCCGGATACAGGCCCCGTCGCAAGGTCACCGGCCCGAAACGCACCCGGGTCAATCGGCTGACCGTGACGCCCTGCGATTCCCACAACCGCCGCACCTCGCGGTTGCGCCCCTCCCGCAAGATAACGTGATACCAGTGGTTCACGCCCTCGCCGCCCGCTTCCCGAATCTCATCGAAGCGCGCCAGCCCATCCTCCAGCGGCACGCCTTCCCGCAACCGCTTGAGCATGTCCGGCGTCACCTCGCCCAACACTCGCACCGCGTATTCCCGCTCGATCTGGGACGAGGGATGCATCAAGCGGTTGGCCAGATCGCCGTCGTTGGTCAACAGCAGCAGACCCTGCGTGGTCAGATCGAGCCGGCCCACCACGATCCAACGTCCATCGCGCAAGGGCGGCAGATGCTCGAAGATCGTCGTCCGGCCTTCGGGATCGTGACGGCTGGCGATTTCGCCGACCGGCTTGTAATAGGCCAATACCCGCCGCTGTTGCCCGAAGGCGCGCACCTGGATCAACTTGCCGTCGATCCCGATCTTCTCCGCGCCGTTGACCGATGCGCCCAGTTGTGCCGGCACGCCGTTCACAGTGATGCGGCCTTGGCGAATCCAATCCTCGATCTGGCGGCGGGAGCCCAGTCCCATGCGGGCGAGAAATTTCTGCAAACGTTCAGCCATCGGGTGATTCCGTTGAAGTGGTGGAGTCCGAGGGCAAGGAAGCGGTGCGGCGCTCCAGTTCGGCGCCAATCGCGTCCGGATCGCGCGGGGCCACCAACGGCGGCAGCTCGCTCAGGCTCTTGAGGTTGAAATAATCCAGGAAGGCGCGAGTGGTGGCGTACAGGGCCGGCCGGCCGGGCACCTCGCGGTGGCCGACCACCTTGATCCAGTCGCGCTCCTGCAGGGTTTTCATGATGCTGCTGCTCACACTGACGCCGCGCACTTCCTCGATTTCGCCGCGGGTGACCGGCTGGCGGTAGGCCACCAGCGCCAGGGTTTCCAACAGCGCACGCGAGTAGGTGGTGGCCCGTTCTTCCCACAGCCGCGACACCCAGGGCGAGAAAATGCCGGGCACCTGCATGCGGAAGCCGCTGGCGACTTCGATTAGTTCCAAGCCGCGTCCGGCATAATCAGTCACCAGTTCGGCCAGCGCGGCGCGCAGCGCCTCCCGCTCGGGCCGTTCCGCCTCCGGAAAAACCTCCTGCAAGCGCTCCAGCGACAGCGGTTCGCCAGCAGCCAGCAACACCGCTTCCAGAATGGTTTTCAGCTCCGGCATTGCGTTCGCTCAACCCTGCCGGCGGAGATAGATCGGTGCGAACGGTTCGGACTGCACCAGCTCCAACACCGCCTCGCGCAACAGTTCCAGCACCGCCAGAAACGTCACCACGATACCCATCCGGCCCTCTTCCATCCGGAACAGTTCGGTGAAGGCGGTAAACCGCAGCGTATCCAGCCGCTCCAGCACCTGGCTCATCCGTTCGCGCACCGATAAGGTTTCACGCCGGATCGGATGGTGGCCGAATAGTTCGGCGCGGGCCAGCACCTCGCGCAGGGCGCTCAGCAGATCGGCCAGGTCGACCGGTGGCGGCGGGCGAACGATTTCCCGACAGGACGGTTCGGCGCTGGCGACAAAGGTTTCGCGCTCCAGTCGCGGCAAGGCATCCAGTGTCCTGGCCGCCTGTTGAAAGCGTTCGTACTCCCGCAGGCGGCGCACCAGCTCGGCGCGCGGGTCTTCTTCCTCTGCCTCAGCCAAGGTCGGCTTCGGCAGCAACAGGCGCGACTTGATCTCCGCTAGCCAGGCCGCCATCAGCAAATACTCCGCCGCCAGCTCCAGCCGCAGTTCCTGCATCAGTGTCAGATAGTCCATGTACTGCCGGGTGACATCGGCAATGGGAATGTCCAGGATGTTAAGATTCTGATATCGGATCAAATACAGCAGCAAATCCAGCGGTCCCTCAAAGGTCTCCAGAAAAACTTCCAGGGCGTCCGGCGGAATGTAGAGATCCAGCGGCAACTGCGTGTAGGGTTCGCCGCCGACTCGGGCAAGCGGCGGCTGGGCGATGGCGTCCATTCAACCGGGAATCGGCGGCGATCCGCTGAGGCGCAACATGCCACGCCCCTACCTTTGATCCAACGGCAGGATACCGACCGCACGCCGCAGCTCCTGCAAAAACGGCGCGCTGTGTTCGCGCGCCCGCGCCGCGCCGCGCTTGAGGATCTGCTCGATGTGAGCGGGCGCCTGCAACAGTTCCAGGTAGCGCTGGCGCGGTTCGCTCAGTCGGGCGTTCAGATATTCGAACAGAAACTGCTTCATTTCGCCCCAGCCGATACCCTGCGCGTAGCGGGCGCGTATCGTTGCCGCTTCCTCCGCCGTGGCAAAGGACTGATAGATCTGGAACAGTGTGCAGGTATCGGGGTCTTTCGGCGCTTCCGGCGGCAACGAGTTGGTCTTGATCCGCATAATCAACTTGCGCAAGGCTTTTTCCGGCTCGAACAGCGGGATGGTGTTGCCGTAGCTCTTGCTCATCTTGCGCCCGTCCAGCCCGACTAATATCGCGGCCTTCTCGTCCACCACCGCTTCGGGCAGGACGAAATGCTCGCCGTACAGGTGATTGAAGCGGGCAGCGATATCTCGGGCCATTTCCAGATGCTGGATCTGGTCCTTGCCCACCGGGATCTTGCTGGCCTTGAACATCA
This sequence comes from Candidatus Competibacter sp., assembly GCA_049663445.1. Lineage (GTDB taxonomy): Bacteria > Pseudomonadota > Gammaproteobacteria > Competibacterales > Competibacteraceae > Competibacter. The sequence continues at coordinate 2,546 of JBATDL010000506.1, read as the reverse complement.
GAATGTCGGCCGCCATCAGGATCGGATAGCAGAACAATCCCATGCTCACACCCTTGTCGGGGTCCTTGTCGGGATCGGCCATGTTGTCAGCCACCGCCGCCTTGTAGGCGTGGGCGCGGTTCATCAATCCCTTGGCGGTCACGCAGGTGAGGATCCAGGTCAGTTCCAGGATTTCCGGGACATCGGTCTGGGCGTAGAAGATGACGTTCTCGACATCCAGTCCCAGCGCCAGCCAGGTGGCGGCGACTTCCAGCCGGGAACGATGCACCAACGCCGGGTCCTGGCACTTGACCAGGGCGTGATAGTCGGCCAGGAAGTAAAACGATTGCACGTCCCGGCGGCGGCTGGCCTCGATGGCGGGCAGGATCGCGCCAACATAGTTACCGAGATGCGGAGCGCCGGTGGTGGTGATGCCAGTCAGGGTAATTTCCATGATGACCGCGAGGTTTTTTGGTTCGGGATTAGAAGAAGAACAGACTCAGGATGAGGTGGCGAATACTGTTGACGATGGGCATCAGCACGTTGAACAGGCCGGCCCCCAGCAACAACACCAAAATAATCAGGCCATAGGGCTCGATCCGCGCCATGGCCAGACCGAAGCGATCCGGCAGCACGCCGGCCAGCACCCGCGAACCGTCCAGCGGCGGAATCGGCACCAGATTGAGCACGCCCAACATGATGTTGATATTGACCCCGTAGCCCCCCATCAGCAACAGGGGCTCCCCCAGCCATGGGATTCCGGCTTGCAGGTGGTAACCGATCACCATCATCAACCCCCAGCCCATCGCCATGAGCAGATTGGACGCCGGCCCGGCCAGCGCCACCAGCGCCATGTCGCGCTTGGGTTGGCGCAGGCGGTGGTAGCTGACCGGCACCGGCTTGGCCCAGCCGAAGATGAAGCCGCCGAACACCGCCAGCAGCGCCGGAACCAGCACCGTGCCGATGGGATCGATATGCCGCAACGGGTTCAGGCTGAGCCGGCCCTGAGCTTTGGCGGTAGTATCGCCGCAGCGCAATGCCACCCAGCCGTGCGCCACTTCGTGCAAAGTGATGGCCAGCAGCAGCGGCGGCGCCAGTACGATGAGCAGTTGAACCGTGGTCAATTCTTGCATGGTCCGATTATACGCAGCCTGTCCGGGTGTGGACTAGAGAAACGGGCTGGCGTCGCCCAGCCCCTGACGGATGAGTTGCGGCGTCTCTTCGGTCAGGTCGAGCACGGTGGTCGGCTCGCGCTGGCCGGGGCCACCGTCGATGATCAGATCGACCGTGTTGGCCAGACGCTCCTCGATCTCCTCGGGATCGGACAGCGGCCAGTCGTCACCGGGCAGGATCAGCGTGCAACTCATGATCGGCTCGCCCAATTCCGCCAGCAGAGCGCTGACAATGGCGTTGTCCGGCACCCGGATGCCGATGGTCTTCCGGCGGGGATGCTGCAAGCGGCGCGGCACTTCGTGGGTAGCCTGCAAGATAAAGGTAAACGCCCCCGGCGTGATGGCTTTGAGCAGGCGGTAGCGCTGGTTGTCCACCTTGGCGTAGGTGGCGATTTCGGATAGATCGCGACAGACCAGGGTGAAATTGTGATGGCGGTCGGTCTGGCGGATGACACGGATGCGTTCCGCTGCTGCCTTGTCACCCAGTTGACAACCCAGCGCATAGCTGGAGTCGGTGGGATAGACGATCACGTCACCCTCGCGCAATTGTCTAACCGCCTGCGCGATCAGACGCGGCTGCGGGTTGGCGGGATGGATTTGTAAAACGCGGCTCATGGCCCTACTATTTCCAATTTGTGGATGATAATCGGTCAGGCAACTTGCCAGTCTGGCGTTGCCCGGTCAAGATGGCGGCGATAAAGCCGTCTCTTTATTTTGCCCCTCGCCGCCGCTGCCCGCACTCAATGGAACCTCGCTGCCGGCATGAAACTGCTATTCGATTTTCTGCCCATTCTGCTGTTCTTCGTCGCCTACAAGCTGACGGATATCTACGTCGCCACCGGCGTGCTGATCGGCGTCACCCTGGCCCAGGTCGGCTGGATCTGGCTGCGGCAACGCCAGGTTGAGAAGCTGCCGCTATTCACCGCCGGCCTGGTGCTGGTGCTGGGTAGCCTGACGCTCATTCTGCACGATCCGGTTTTCGTCAAATGGAAGCCCACGGTGGTGAACTGGTTGTTCGCCCTGGCCTTTGTCGGCAGCCGCTTCATCGGCCAGCAAACCCTGTTACAGCGGATGCTGAGCAGCCAGATGGAACTTCCGGCTCAAATCTGGATCAACCTGACGTTTATGTGGGCTATCTTTTTCTTCGTCATGGGCGTGGTCAATTTGTATGTGGCGTTCACGTTCGACGAAAACACCTGGGTCAACTTCAAGCTGTTCGGGATGCTGGGCCTGACTCTGGTGTTCGTGCTGGCGCAGGCAGCCTACATGAGCCGCCACATCAAAACCGACGATGCCCCGTCAAAGGAGTCCTGATCCATGCTATACGCCATCATCGGCCGCGACGCGCCCGGCACGCTGGAGAAGCGGCTGGCGGTTCGCCCCACCCACCTGGAG
>JBATDL010000505.1:0-2744 GCA_049663445.1 Candidatus Competibacter sp. | reverse complement strand
CACCTTGACGCTGATCGGCTTGGCGGTCGGCGGGCCGCCGGACAGCTTGAGGAAGGAAATCATCGCCCGGCCCGGCGTTTGGGTCACCGACTCACGCATGCCCTCGATGATATCGTCCAGTCCGCGCACGTCCGGCGCGGCCGGGTTGAGCGATACCGCGATCTGGCCATACTGGTCGCCGTAGAGCGGTTCCATCTCGGTGAATTTGATGCCGGCCAGCGAGGTCACCGAACGCGCCTCGCCGGCGCGCAGCCCGGCGCGCACCCGCTCTTCCACTTTCAGGGTCTGGCGCAGGGTCTCCTCAATGGGCACATCCGGTGGCATGTCCACGTTGACGTAATACAGCCGGATCGGATCGAAGGCGAAGAACTGGAATTTCACCAGCCCACCGCCTACGGCGGCCGCCGCACCGAGAAACAGCGCAAACGCCAATCCCAGATAAAGCAGCGAGTAACGCATGACGTGGATCAGCAGCCGTGTGTACTTGACCCGGATGCGGTGCGTCCAGCGCTCGCGCAGCGCCTGAGAGCGCGAGCGGCCGATGGCGTGTTCTCCCAGCACCACGACATGCGCCGGCAGCATCCAGAATGCCTCGACCAGGCTGACCGTCAGCCCCACCGTCACCACGAAGGGGATGACGAACATGAACTTGCCGACGATGCCCGGCAGCAGCATCAGCGGCAGGAACGCCGCAATTGTGGTAGACACTGCCGCCAGCACCGGCCAGCCCACCTCGCGAATGGAATCCAGCGCGGCATCGAGGGCTTTCATCCCGCGTTCCATGCGGAAATACATGGCCTCCACCAGCACCACCGCATCGTCCACCAACATGCCGAGCACGATGACGATACCCAGCAGCACCGAGACGTTGAGCGTCGAACCGACCGCGTTCAACAGTACGAAGGTGCCGGCGACGGAAAACACCACGCCCAAGGCCACCATGGTGGCGATGCGCGAGCCGAGGAACAGCCAGCACACGCCCAGCACCATCAGCAAACCGATGGCGGCGTTCTGCTGCATGATGCCCAGCGCCGAGCGAGTTGCCACGGTCTGGTCGTCGGCCAGCGTCAGCTTCAGGCCGCTACCGGCCAGCACCGCGTTCTTGCGATCGATGTAGTCACGGATGCTGCCCACCAAGTCCAGAGTGTTGGTGTAGCCGATCTTGCTCACCGACAGCATCACCCCCGGTTGGCCCGCCATGCTGGCGAGCTGGCGGGGATCGTCGCGCCCGCGTCGTATCCTGGCCACGGCGTCCAGCGGCACCCGGGCGTCGGCCGCGCCCGGCGGTTGCAGATAAAAACCGGCCAGCAATTCCGGGTCGGCGGTGGTGCCACTCACTCGCACCAGCCATTCGCCACCGCCGGTCTTGATCTTGCCGGCGAACACGTCGCGAAACCACAGCCGCAGCGCCTCGGCCAGATCGGTGGCGGTCAGTCCGCGCGCGGCCAGCGCCGGTGGGCTGAATTCCACCAGCAGTTCCGGTTCCTGGAAGCCCAGCGCCAGCACCTGATCGACGCCGGGGATTTGCTCCAGGTCTTCCTTGACCGTGCGCGCGGTGGAACGCAGGGGCTCATCGTCGGCCTGACCGGTCAACACCACCATGGCGGTGGGAAACCCGTTGGAGCTGGTGATTTCGAGGATTTCCGGGTCCAGCGCCTCCACCGGCAATTCGGCGTTGGCCTTGTTCTGGATTTCGCGACGCAAATCGTTGACCCGTTTATCGAACACCCGCGCCGGGATGTCGCGAAAGCGCACCAGAATGTTGGAAACGCCCTCGCGCGAGGAACTGACCACGAACTTGACGTCCTGGACGTTGCGGATCGAGTCTTCCAGCGGATTAGTGACGCGCTTCTCCACGTCCTCGGCGGAGGCGCCGGGCAGGACGGTGGAGATGTTCACCCAGTTGAAATTGATTTCGGGGTCCTGCTCGCGCGGCATGTGCGTGTAGGCCAGCAGTCCCATCAGGATCACCACCACAAAGGCGATATTGGCCAGCGGATGGTTGGTGATCAGCGCCTGGAAAAAGCGCATGTCAGCGCGTTCCGTCGGTGACGGTCACCGGCTGGCCGTCGATCAGACCTTGCTGGCCGCGTACCACCATCGGCGTTTCAGGCGGCAGCGCCACCGCGAACGGCCGACCTTCCTGAGCGGTGGGCGCCGGCACGAAACGGGCGCGGCTGTTTTCGACCACGAACGCGCCCAGGGTTTGGTCGCGCTTGACCAGCAGTTCGGGCGGCAGCGATACGCTTGATGCACGCCAGCGCAAAGTGCCGCTGCTGCCGGCTGGGGCAGCCGGGTCGGTGAATGCCAGTCGGGCGACGCGGGTACGGGCCGAGACATCGACCACCGGCGACAGCCGCAGCAACCGCGCCGGGTAGAGCCGGCCCTGGCTTTCGAACATGATTTCGGTCGCTTTCGGGAGCTGGTCGGCCTGGACCGCCTGGATCTGGGCTTCGATCTCGGGCGACGCCAAGTCCACCAATCGCAGCAGCGTTATGCCTGGAGTCGCCATCGCGCCGATTTGGGCTTGGCGTTCCAGCACCACGCCGGCGAACGGCGCCAAAATGCGGCATTTCTCGACATTGCGCGCCGCGACCGCCCGCTGCGCCTGGGCCACGTCCAGATCGGCCTCGACGGCTTGCACCCCGGTTTGCAGTTCCAGCACGGCATCGTCGGATACAAACTGTTTCTTGCGCAGCGATAGCGCCTGCCGGAGTCGCTGTTCGGCCAGCGCCACCCGCGCC
>JBATDL010000504.1:0-1676 GCA_049663445.1 Candidatus Competibacter sp. | reverse complement strand
GCCCCATTGAACGGCTACAAATTGCAGGGTTAGGTTGGTTGAGCTGTTGAGTACATGTTGAATGACCATATGGCCGACCGCCAGAACCAGCATCGCCACACCGGAGAGGCGCATGAATAACCATCCGTAGCGCTCGGGGTTGCCTTGGATGTTGATGCGCCGAACCGTCATTCTATCGCTTGATTTTTCCGTGATTGCTGCCATTTTCACTCCTCCTAGCGGGCATACTGGGCGAATTCGCTGAAAGCCGGGATGCGGAGACAATTACCACCGGCGGCTGCCAGTTCGGAACAGTGGCTGATCATCGTGCTTAGCATCAGAATGGCGATGGGAATGAAGACCACGAAAAACAAACCCCAGGTGATGAGCGAACTCAGACGTTGGTGTCGCCACCATTCCGGCTTAAAGTCAAGGATCGTGATTCGGGTGCCATTGAAGGCGTGATAGAGGACGGCGGCCATGACGCCGACTTCCCCAAGGCCGAAGATCGGATTCTTGAATATCGCCAACGACCAGACGTAAGCCTGAGGCCAGAAGAACGCATTGGCGGTGTCCCAGACGTGGATCACCAGAAAGAAGAGAATGGCCAGACCGGAGAGGCGGTGCGCCATCCAACTGTACTGTCCGGAGCGGCCGCGATAGCGAATACTTTCGCGCACGGTGAGGATAATAGAACTCATAGGGCAATCTCCTGACTGAAGTTGAAGGTGAGTATAACATGATGCGGAAAGGCAAGCCATTTAAGAGCGCTTGCCGAGCCGTCGGGGGGTTGATAAACTACAGTCAATGGTTCGGCCCTTTGACCTGCGCGATCTAGCCTTAATCCGCCGAATGGACGAAAGCGGCATCTCGCTCCACACTGTCTCCGCACTAGCCGAGAATTTCCATCCTCTACGCGGAGCCATTATCAGCATGCTGATGGGGGGGGAGTACCCCACGTTCGTCTTGAAGCCGGAAAACGGCGAGCGCGCTGGTTTTATCCAGTTGCGAATCCCGAATGGAGCGAGTCAAGCGCATGTGCTTTACATTAGCCCCCGCTGTATTGACGCGGATGAGGCTGGTGATTCGTCTATGGTGGGCGATATGCGCATCCCCGACTGCGCCGTTTGGTTGGCCTTGCTCGATGAGGCTGTCGCCGGCGCGGGGCAGCGCGGAATCCATCACGTCATTGCCGAAGTGGATGAACGTAGCGCTGAACTGATGGTATTGCGCCGATCGGGTTTTGCCGTCTACACGCGCCAGGATATCTGGTCGGTCCGGGCGGCCGATTATCGCGCGCGTGGTCTAGGTAAACGACAGCTAACGCGCCGCACGTCGGCCGATGAATGGGATATTCAGCTGCTCTATGCCAACACCGTTCCTCGACTGGTTCAAGCCGTTGAACCGATGCCACTCTATGGCGACGGCGACGGTTGGGTTCTGCGCGAAGACGGTGAACTAGCCGCCTTTGTCAACATTCGCAAAGGAGATGTCGCTACCTGGTTGCGATTTTTTATTCACCCGGAGGCGGAATCGGAAGCGGAAGAAATTGTCGCCGCGGCTCTGGAAGTCACTTTTGCGCGCGAGCCGGACCTGGTGTATTGCTGTGTTCGTCGCTACGAGAGCTGGTTGCCCAGTACCCTGGAAAACAGCGGCTTTGGTTTGTGAGGTAGTCAGGCGGTCATGGTGCGACATAT
>JBATDL010000503.1:0-3188 GCA_049663445.1 Candidatus Competibacter sp. | reverse complement strand
GGCCCGGCACCGTCAGATCCGGCCCGACCTTGAGACGACCCGCCGGGTCAGCTTCGACCTGGAGCCATTGCGCGGCGGGCGAGGCCATCACCCCGGCGGCCCAGAACACAGTGCGTGAACCGATGCGCTGGCCGGATATGAGAACACCTTCCGCGTCCACCTTCTCCACCCGGCTCTTGGTCAACACGTCCACGCCCAGCGCCCGCAGTGATTGCGCGGAAACGTCCGAAAGCGGTTCCGGGAAGGCCGGCAGCAGACGCGGTGCCGACTGCACCAGCAACACTCGCGCCTGGGCCGGGTCGATGTTGCGGAACTCCCCGGTCAGGCCGTGCTGGGCCAGTTCGGCAATCGCTCCGGCCAATTCCACCCCAGTGGGGCCACCGCCGACGATGACGAAGGTCAGCAGCCGTTGCCGCTCTTCGGGATCGGCGCAACTCTCCGCCTGCTCGAAGGCCAGCAGCAAGCGGCGGCGAATCGCCGTGGCGTCGTCGATGCGCTTCAGACCCGGCGCGTAAGGTTCCCAGTCGTCGCGGCCGAAGTAGCTGTGCCGGGCGCCGGTGGCCAGCACCAGATAGTCATAATCAATGTGCGTGCCATCGCTCAGCATCACCTGGCGGGCGGCGGAATTCACCCCCGCCACTTCGCCCAACAACACCCGCACGTTATGTTGGTCGCGGAATAACGCCCGGATCGGGGTGGCGACATCGGCCGGCGACAGGCTGGCGGTGGCGACCTGGTACAACAACGGCTGGAACAGGTGGTAGTTGCGCTTGTCGATGACCGTGACCCGGCAGGCCGCTAGCCGCAAGCCGTGCGCCGCTTTCAGTCCGCCAAAGCCGGCGCCGACGATGACCACATGCGGCGCATCCGCCAAGGCCGCGTCGGACCAGCTTTCCAACGGCGGAAACCAGCGGGCAAGTTGCCGCTTCACCACGGCGTCGGCGGCGATCGGTCCCGGTCCGCGCAAGGCGATCAACCCAAGGAAGAAGAATCCGTACAGCCGGTCGATATTTTGCAGTTCGTTCGTGCTCATAAAGCCGGCGCCGAGCAGAGCCAGCGCCGCGCCGATGGCGGCCAATCGAGTCGCCAGCCCCAGCGCCAGCAGGGGACTGACGAAACCCAACACCGCCTCCAGGAACGAACGCCCCAGCAGGACCGGCGCGAACCACCAACTGGCCAGCCACAGGCGCAGCCCGAGTTGATAAACCGGACCCAGGTAACGAGTGAGCACGGCGTATAGCCGACCCAGCGGCTTGACCAGCGGTAGGGCCGAGGCGGCCAGACCTGGAGCGAACAGACGATCCAGGGACAACGGCCCGGCCCCCATCACCACGTACCAACCGAACAGCGCCGCCCAGTACAGATTCAGATCCAGCGCCCGGTATTCGAAATGAATGACCAGGGACAGAATCAGCAGCGGAATGGCGACCAACCGGGTGGCCAGCCCCACCGCCAGCAACATTGAGCCGAGCACCTCGATGGCGACGCCCAGCGTGGCCGCCGTCACCGGGTCCAGCCAGGGCACCGGATATTCATAGGTGGCCAGTGTCAGCGCATTGTCCCAGTTGGCCAGCTTGAGCACGCCGGATACCCAAAACGCCTGCGCGAGCCACAATCGGATCGCCAGGTCCAGAAACGGGTAGAGCGTGACCTCGGCGACCCGCAGTGCTTCCTCCGTGTGTTTGAGGAGCGCCGCGATGAGATTGGCTCGCCGATGACGGACGGCGGCAACGGTTGCAGTGAGCATGAGTTTAGCCCTCCATCGTGGTCACAACGGGCATCGCCCGCACCCCGGATCGCTCTGCCACAGGAAGAGGGGAGGGTTCTTTTTTGTGAGCGTGCGCATGGGCATGGACTGAAGAAGCGGGATGAACGGCTGAAACGGTCTTTTTCTGGCTCCAATAAGCCGGGATATCACGCCGGTAGCGGCGCATGACCAGATTGGCCAGCAGGCCGGTCCAGCCGGTCTGATGAGCGGCGCCCAGTCCCTGGCCGGTGTCACCGTGGAAATATTCGTAGAATTGCAACAGATCCCGCCAGTGCGGATCGTGCTGGAAGGGGCTGTCCGCCGGAAACGCCGGAATGCGATCCTGTTCATCGCGGCGGTAGAGGCTCACCAATCGCTCGGCGATCAGGGTGGCGATTTCCCGGAGATTAAGTTCCCGGTGATTCAGACACGGTATGGCGATGGTAAAGTTATCGCCGAGGAAGCGATGGAACTTCTCCAGTGCCTGAACCAGGGTGTAGTTGGTCGGCAGCCAGATCGGGCCGCGCCAGTTGGAATTGCCGCCGAACAGCCCGGAATTGGACTCGCCGGGTACATATTCGATCAGCGCTTCGCCGATGCCGGGCAGCGTGCCCAAATGTTGGTGGGTGGCGTGGAGACGGCTGACGCTGCGGATGCCGTGCGGGGCCAGGAATTCCTCTTCCCGCAACAGGCGCTTGAGAATGCGCGGCAACATGCGGTGAGTGACCAGCGACAGCAGATGCTCGCCCCGGTCGTTTTCCCAGTCCGGGCAGTTGCAGATGATGCTGCCGTCGAACACGCCGTGGCGATGCTGGCGGAGTATTTCACGGAAGCGGGGAACGTGGGCCAGCAGGCGTTGATCCACCACCTCGCAGGCAAACAGCGGAATCAGCCCGACCCAGGAATACACATCGACTCGATGGTGCTGGCCGTCCGGGGTGGTGATCAGGTCCTTGAAAAACCCGGCTTCCTGATCCCACAGCGGGATTTCGTGACCGGTATGGCCGCCGATGGTGTGGGCGATGGCCAGGAACTGCTGGTAAATCTGGATGGCGATGTTTTCGTAATCCGGGTCATCGGTCGCCAGTTCCAGCGCCATGATGGTCATGTTTAGGGCGAACATCGCCATCCAGCCGGTGGCATCGGCCTGCTTGAGCGCATAGCCGGCTGGCAGCGGGTGAGAGCGGTCGAACACCGAAATGTTGTCCAGCCCCAGGAAGCCGCCTTCAAACACATTATTCCCGTCGCTGTCCTTGCGGTTGATCCACCAGGCGTAGTTGAGCAGCAGCTTGTGAAACACCCGATGCAGAAAATGCAGATCGCCCGCGCCGCGCTGCACCCGCTCCGCCCGGAACACCTTCAGCGCGCCCATGGCGTGAACCGGCGGGTTGACATCGCCGAACGCCCATTCGTAGGCGGGAATCTGGCCGTTGGGGTGGAG
>JBATDL010000502.1:0-2946 GCA_049663445.1 Candidatus Competibacter sp. | reverse complement strand
GCAACGTCTATGTCGAGGAACGCACCGTGGATGTGCATATTCGGCGGCTGCGCAAGGTATTGGAGCCTCATGGCTACGAAGTGATGATCCAATCGGTGCTCGGCGCCGGCTATCGGTTTTCGACCCGGATCTAGCGTGTCCCGTTCCTGGTGGTCGCTGCTGCGACGGCAGGCTCTGATCCTGCTGGGCGCCGCGTGGGCTGGCTGGCTGGCGGGCCGTCCGTTGGGTGCTCTGCTGCTCGCCACGCTGGGCTGTCTGGCCTGGCAGATGTGGAAGCTGCGGCAACTGGATCGCTGGTTGCGCGAGGGCCGGGACGGCGGTCCGGTGCCATTCGAAGGGCTGGTGTGGGCGGACATCGGTGCCCATGTCGCGCGCCTGCGGCGGCAGAGCCGCAAGCGCAAACGTAAGCTCAGCCGGCTGCTGAAACAATTCCAGCAAGCCACCGCCGCATTGCCGGACGCCGCCGTGGTGTTGAGTGAAGACGACCGGATGTTGTGGTGCAACGGCGCTGCCCACACCTTGCTCGGGCTGTCGCCGCACCGGGATATCGGTTTGCCGATCACGCACTTGATGCGCCATCCTGGTTTCGTGGCGTTTTTGACGCAGCGGCGCTACCGCGACAGTGTGGAATTTCCCGCGCCGGTGAATGACGACATGCTGCTTAGCGCCCGCGTCGTGCCTTACGGCAAGAAGCAGCGGCTGCTGCTGGCGACGGACATCACCCGGGTCCGTCAGTTGGAGCAGATGCGACGCGATTTCGTCGCCAACGTCTCGCACGAACTGCGCACGCCGCTGACGGTGATCAGCGGCTATCTGGAAACCTTGCTCGACAGCGAAAGCCCAGCGCTGACGGTGTGGCGGCAGCCGTTGTCGGGCATGCAGCAGCAATCCAGGCGCATGTTGCATATCGTCGAGGATCTGTTGATGTTGGCGCGGCTGGAAACCCAACGCGAACGGTCGCCGCGCAAGCCGGTGGCGGTGCCGGCGCTACTGGCGGATATCGCCGAGGACGCCATCGCCCTCAGCGGCGAGCAGGGCCACCAGGTCGAGGTCGGCGCCGATCCGGCCTTATGGTTGCTCGGTTGCGAAAAGGAGTTGCGCAGTGCGTTTTCCAATCTGGCGTTCAATGCGGTGCGCCATACTCCGGCAGGCGGGCGGATCCAAATCCGCTGGTTCGCCGACGCCGGTGGCCTGCATCTGGTGGTGGAGGACAACGGCGAGGGAATTGCCCCCCAGCACATTCCGCGGCTGACCGAGCGCTTCTACCGGATCAACCGCGACCGCTCGCGCGGCAGTGGCGGCACCGGGCTGGGGCTGTCCATCGTCAAGCACGTTCTGAACAACCATGGTGGTCAGTTGCGGATCACCAGCGAATTGGGCGCGGGTAGCGTGTTTACCTGCGATTTTCCGGGGGAACTGCGGGTGGGGCCGACCGTCGTCGTGCCGGCATGTCACGGACCCGCCACCCGATGTTAAGATGTTAAACTGACGGTGTTTTCGCCGAGGAGTGCCCGATGAAATTACTGCTGGTCCGCCATGCCATCGCCGAGGATGCGGAACCGTCCGCCGCTGGAGACGCCGACGCGCTGCGGCCGCTGAGCGAAATTGGCCGCAAGAAGATGCGCAAGGGCGCCAACCGCCTGCGTTCCCAGGTGGACAGGATCGATGTTTTAGCGTGCAGTCCCCGAGTACGCGCCCGCGAAACCGCCGGAATCATCGCCCGCGCTTTTGGCGAACTGCCGGTGCTGGAGCGCCCCGAACTGGATTTCACCCATCCGCCCGAAGCGGCGGCGGAATGGTTGGGGCAGTACCCGGCTGAGACCGTGCTGGCGGCGGTGGGCCACGAACCCCATCTCGGTTTGTTGTCCGGCCTGCTGCTGGTGGCCATGCCCTGTCCGCTGATCGCCTTTCGCAAGGGCGGAGTGGCGCTGCTCGAATTTCCCGGCCGCGCCGCGCCGGGCAAGGGCGTACTGCACTGGGTGTTAACCGCCGGCCAGTTGCGCGGTCTCAAGCAGGATTGAAGGAAAACCGCCATGTCCACCGATGTCGTCGCCGCCATCGATCTGGGTTCCAACAGTTTTCACCTGATCGTCGCCCGGATCGCCAACGGCCATGTGCAGGTGCTGGACCGGCTGCGCGAAATGGTGCAGTTGGCCAGTGGCCTGGACAACCGCAACCGCCTGTCCGATGAATCGCAGCAGCGCGCCCTGGACTGTCTGGCGCGCTTTGGCCAGCGCTTGCGCCATCTTGCTCCCGAGCAGTTGCGCATCGTCGGCACCAACACCCTGCGCCAGGCGCGCAACAGTGCCGGGTTTCTGAGCCGCGCCGAGCAGGTGCTGGGCCAGAATATTGAGATCATCAGCGGTCAGGAGGAGGCGCGGCTGATCTATCTGGGCGTCGCGCATAGCGTCGCCGACGTCACCGGTCGGCGGCTGGTGGTGGATATCGGCGGTGGCAGCACCGAACTGATCGTCGGCGAGAAATTCGAAACCCGGTCCCTGACCAGTTTGAAGATGGGCTGCGTCAGCCTGAGCCGGGCCTGCTTCGACGACGGACGGATCAGCGAATCCCGCCTGCGCGAGGCGGAATTGCTGGTGCGCTTGAAGCTGGAACCGGTTTGCGAGGAATTCCGGGCCTTGGGTTGGCAGGTGGCGACCGGCGCTTCGGGTTCGATCAAGGCCATCCACGAAGTGATCATGAAGGAAGGATGGAGCCGCGAGGGGATCACGCTGGAGGCATTGCGCCGTCTGCGCGTCACGCTGCTGGAAAGCGGACAGACGGCGACCGTGGCCGCGCGCTGGCAACTGGAATCGGCCCGAGCCCGAGTGTTCACCGGCGGATTCGTGGTATTGCATGGCTTGTGCGAGGCTTTGGGCGTGACTCGAATGGAGGTGTCCGACGTCGCGTTGCGGGAAGGGGTTATTTACGACTTGCTGGGCCGTATCC
>JBATDL010000501.1:0-6950 GCA_049663445.1 Candidatus Competibacter sp. | reverse complement strand
TCTCATAAGCCGAGCGGCCGATCATCACCCCGTCCACCTGTCGTAATTGTTCCGCCGCCTGTTGCAGCGTGGTCAGTCCGCCGTTGAGTACCACGGTCAGCTCGGGAAAATCCTGCTTGAGCCGATGTACGACCTCATAACGCAGCGGCGGGATTTCCCGGTTTTCCTTCGGGCTCAAGCCGCTCAACCAGGCTTTGCGGGCGTGAACGATGAATATCGTGTATCCACCCGCCGCGACCCGCCGCACGAAGTCGGCCAATTCCTCGTAGGAATCCCGCTCGTCGATCCCGATGCGGGTTTTGACCGTCACCGGCAGGTCCGCCGCCGCCCGCATCGCTGCCACGCACTCCGCCACCAGATCCGGTTCCGCCATTAGACAGGCCCCGAATCGGCCCGATTGAACTCGGTCGCTGGGGCAACCGATATTGAGATTGACCTCGTCGTAGCCCCAGTCGGCCGCAATGCGAGCACAGCGAGCCAACTCGGCGGGATCGCTACCACCCAGTTGCAGGGCCAGCGGATGTTCGGCCGGGTCATGAGCCAGATGCCGTCCTCGATCACCGCGCAGTATCGCCCCAGTCGTGACCATCTCGGTGTAGAGCAGGGTATGGCGGGTTAGCAGCCGGAGGAAATACCGGCAGTGCCGGTCGGTCCAGTCCAGCATCGGCGCGACGGCGATCAGACGGTTGAGCATGGCGTGAACGCGGATCGAGCGAGTAGTCAACGCAACGCCAACACCGCTTCCCGGATCAGATCCGGGCCGCGATAGATAAAGCCGGTATAAATCTGCACCAGGCTGGCGCCGGCTCTGATCTTGGCGGCAGCATCGGCTCCGCTCAAAATGCCGCCCACGGCAATGATCGGGATTTCTCCCGCCAGGATGTCGGCCAAGCGCCGCACCACTGCGGTCGAACGCTCCCGCAGCGGCGCGCCGCTCAGACCGCCGGCTTCCCCAGCATAGAGCACGCCTTCCACCCCGGCTCGCGAGAAAGTGGTGTTGGTGGCGATGACCGCATCCATTCCGTGCCGAAGCAGCGCCTGTCCCACTGTGGGCAAATCCGCATCGGCTAGATCCGGTGCGATCTTGATCGCCAGTGGTACGTAGCGGCCATGGGAATCGCACAGCCGTTGCTGTTCCGCTTTCAACGCCGCCAACAATTGCTCCAGCGCCGCGCCGTATTGCAGGTCACGCAAGCCTGGCGTGTTGGGTGAGGAGATGTTGACGGTGACATAACTGGCCCAGGGATAGACCTTGCGCAGGCCGCTTAGGTAGTTGTCGGTGGCGTGTTCCACCGGGGTGTCGGCGTTCTTGCCGATGTTGATGCCCAGCACACCCTTGAAGCCGGACCGCCGCACCTGCTCGACCAGATAGTCCACCCCCTTGTTGTTGAAACCGAGCCGGTTAATCAGCGCCCGCGACGGTGACAGCCGAAACATGCGGGGTTTGGGGTTACCCAGCTGGGCGCGCGGGGTGACGGTGCCGATCTCAATGAAGCCGAATCCCAGCGCGTTCCAGGCATTGATGCATTCGCCATTTTTGTCGAGACCGGCCGCCAGCCCGACCGGATTGGGAAAATTCAGACCCATGACTTGGCACGGTTGGGAGGGCACGCGCGCTCCAAACAGCGCGCCCAACGGTAAAGCCGGTGTCGCGCGCAGCAGGCCGAGTGTCCAGTCGTGAGCGGTTTCTGGGGCGAGCTGAAACAGCAGAGTGCGTAACAGAGAATAGAACATCGCTATCCTTGGGCTCAATGATGAGGCAAAAAACCACCGGTGTGAAAATGGGGCGACTGTCGTCACATGAACGCCGAGCTTGAAAATGTTCGAGCGAAGTCGGATGTATTGCTTGCCTGACAAAAAGATATCAATAGTGCAAGCTCATAATACAGATTTCTCAAAAAACTGAGGTTGTTGTAGTAGACAATACCTACAATCCAGTGGATACTAGCGACGCTACTGCGTCTTTTTCAAGTATTAGGAATGACAAACTAGTCACGTTTAGCGCCAGATTTCGTATATTGTGACGGCATGTTGTCGGAATTATAAAGTGTATCCATCGGGCTGAGCACGAGCCGATGTTATTCGCAGGTTCCGAGTTTCAGCCGAAACATATATAAGACATTCCGAGGTTTTTGGTCGAATCGGATATTTGAGGATGACACGGTAAGGCGTAAGTAGCTTTGACCTGACAACAATGATTCCGAGTGTCCTCCTCCGGTACGGTGGATCTCGGCGTTCCATCAACCGACGGCAGGTGAGATTCAATGCGTAAGCTTCTGATTTTGAGCACGGGAGCGGTCGAGGAGGCGTTGCTCCAGAAAATCGCAGCGGCTGACTGGGAGGTGTACTGGGCCCAGGAATCCGTGATGGCCAGAACCCTTCTTACCGAGCATTCGTTTGAAGTGGGCTTGGTTATTCTGTTTAGCTGTGAGCCCGAGCGATCGGTCCAGTGGGTGATCGACCTGATGTTGGCCCGCCGGAAGATGCAGTGGGTCATGGCGCTGTCTCGCCAGTGTCTCGACCGCAAGTTATTGTCCAGCATCATCGCCGAGCGCTGTTGTGACTACTATACCCTACCCATCGATCCCGCACGCCTGGTGGTGACGCTTGGGCATGCCTACGGAATGGAAACTCTGACCGAAGCCAACCTCCGCCAGCAGCGCGAGACGGAATCCCAGTACGGTTTGATCGGCAACAGCGCGGTCATGCAGACTTTGTTTCGGGGAATCCAGAAAGCGGCGGAAGTGGATGTGCCGGTGCTGGTCACCGGCGAAAGTGGTACTGGCAAGGAGCAGGCGGCCCGCGCCATTCATGAGTATTCCGCCCGTGCGGTGTCGCCGTTCGTTGCCATGAACTGCGCCGCCCTGCCCGCCAACCTGATTCAATCAGAACTTTTCGGGCATGAGAAGGGCGCGTTCACCGGCGCGAGCGAGCGCCGGATCGGCCATCTTGAATCCGCCAACGGCGGTACGCTATTTCTGGACGAGATCGGCGATCTTGCTCCTGAACTGCAAGCTAATTTGTTGCGGTTTCTGGAGGAAAAGAAGATTCGTCGCCTAGGTAGCACCAAGCCGATTCCGGTCAATGTCCGGGTGATCGCCGCCACTAACACCCATCTGGAGCAAGTGGTGCGGGATGGTCGGTTCCGCGAGGATTTATACTACCGGCTCAACGTGTTGCACCTGCGCGCACCGGCTCTGCGCGAGCGCAAGAGCGATGTCGAATTATTGGCCAAGCACTTCTTCATCAAGTTTGCCGCAGAAACCAGGACTTCCGCCAAGGGATTGGGTCGCGATGCGCTGGAGGTCATCAATCGTTACGACTGGCCCGGCAACGTGCGGGAATTGATGAACCGGGTGCGTCGGGCGGTGCTGTTGAGCGAAGGGCCGTATGTGACTCCCGATGACCTGGAACTGGAACGGCGCTCGCTGGGGCGCGGCTTTGTGACCCTGGACGAAGCCCGGATGGCGGCCGATCGTGAAACCATTCAATCGACATTGTTACGGACCCGCTTCAACATCGCCCGCGCTGCCCAGGAATTGGGCGTTTCGCGCATGACGTTGTACCGCTTGATGGAGAAATACGATATCCGACGGGATAATTCCTGAGCCGGTGCGGTCATCGAGTGGGGTGGCCCAAATTACGGGCCACGATATCGCCAAGATGACCGTACCTTCACCACCGCTGTTTGACCCCAAGACTTTTCTCAAATATCTCACCGTGCTGCCCGGCGTCTACCGGATGCTGGACGCGCGCGGTGCGGTGCTTTATGTCGGCAAAGCCCGCAACCTCAAGCAGCGAGTTTCCAGCTACTTCCGGGAAAACCAGACATCCGCCAAGACGCGCAGCCTGGTCGCCCGTGTCCACGCCGTTGAAGTTACGGTTACCCATACTGAGGCCGAGGCGCTGATTCTGGAAAGCACGCTGATCAAGCAGTTCAAGCCGCGCTACAATATTTTATTGCGCGACGATAAAGGCTATCCCTACATTCATGTATCCGCCGGCGCTTTCCCCCGCATGGTGTTGCACCGGGGTACCAAGCGCGCGACGGGGCGCTATTTCGGCCCATATCCCAACGCCAATGCCGTCCGCGATACATTGAACCTGCTGCAAAAAGCTTTTCGGCTGCGCCCCTGCGAGGACAGTTTTTTCCGCAGTCGTAGCCGCCCCTGCTTGCAGTATCAGATCAAGCGCTGCACCGGACCCTGCGTCGGCCTGATCGGCGAAGAGAGCTATCAGCGCCACCTGCGCGATGCCGTCCTGTTTTTGGAAGGCAAGAGCGGGCAGGTGATTGATGAGCTGGTGCTGCGGATGGAGGCTGCCGTCGCCGCGCTGGATTTCGAGCAGGCGGCGCTCTGCCGCGACCAGATCGTCGATTTACGGCAGGTTCAGCAGCGCCAGCATGTCGAGGGCGAGAGCGGTGATCTCGATGTGGTGGCCGGTGCGGTGCGGTGCGGTGTGGCCTGCGTGCAGGTTTTTATGTTTCGCGGGGGCCGGCTGCTCGGCAACCAGGCGTTTTTCCCTCGCTTGCCCGAGGAAGAGGAAGCGGGCGCCGTGCTGGGCGCGTTTCTGGCGCAGTACTACCTCGACAAGGCCATTCCGACCGATCTGCTGGTCAGCCACGAACCGACGGAGGTGGCGCTGCTGACCCAAGTCTTCCAGGAGCAGGTCGGGCATCGGGTGCGAATCGCCTACCGCCCGCGTGGCGAGCGTGCCCGCTGGCTGGCCATGGCGCTCCAAAACGCCGAACACGCGCTGGTCGCCCACCTGTCTGGTCAGGCCGGGATGCGTCGCCGGTTGGAGGCGCTACGGGAAGCGTTGGGGTGCGAATTCGAACTGGCGCGGCTGGAATGTTTCGATGTCAGTCATACTCACGGAGAGGCGACGGTTGCATCGTGTGTGGTGTTTGGCCCGGAGGGGCCGATCAAGTCCGACTATCGCCGCTATAACATCGAAGGGGTCACTCCAGGCGATGACTACGCCGCTTTGCACCAAGCACTAACCCGACGTTACATTCATCTGCGCGACGAGCAGGAACGATTGCCGGATGTTCTGTTTGTCGACGGTGGCAAAGGCCAGTTGGCCCAGGCCCGTAAGGTGCTGAATGAGTTGGGGGTCACCGGGCTCATGGTGGCTGGCATCGCCAAGGGACCGGAGCGCAAGCCAGGACTGGAGACACTTTACTTGTTCGAGGAAAGTCGCCCGATTATACTGCCGGTCGATTCAGCCGCGCTGCATCTGGTGCAGCAGATCCGCGACGAGGCGCACCGCTTTGCGATTGCCGGTCACCGCCAGCGCCGGGCCAGAGGGCGTGCCACCTCCGTGCTCGAAAGTATCCCCGGCATCGGAATCAAACGCCGGCAGGCGTTGCTTGGGCAGTTCGGTGGCTTGAAACAACTAGCGCGGGCCGGTGTCGAGGATATTGCCCAAGTGGATGGCATCAGTGCCGAACTGGCGCGACGCATCTACGCTGTCTTCCACGATGAAAGCTGACCGCCCGTCGAGCCATGCAACTGAACCTACCCACCTTTCTGACCCTGCTGCGGATCGCATTGATACCGGTTTTCGTGGGCGTGTTCTTTCTGCCATTTCGCGGCGCCAACCTACTGTGCACCGCATTGTTCGGGCTGGCGGCGCTGACCGATTGGCTGGATGGCTACCTGGCCCGGCGGCTCGACCAAACTTCCGCCTTCGGCGCGTTTCTCGACCCGGTCGCCGATAAATTAATGGTGGCGGCGGCGCTGGTTTTGCTGGTACAGGCCATTCCCACCCCGTTGATGGCGGTGACGGCGATGATTATCATCGGCCGCGAAATCGCCATCTCCGCCCTGCGGGAATGGATGGCACAGATCGGCGGTCACGGTCGGGTGGCGGTGTCCATGATCGGCAAGATCAAAACCACCGCCCAGATGGTCGCTGTGCTGCTGCTGCTGTATCGGGAGCCACTCGGCGGTTTTTTTCCGACCCTGGCGGTGGGGCAGGGCTTGTTGCTGATTGCTGCGGTGTTGACGCTCT
Organism: Candidatus Competibacter sp.; assembly: GCA_049663445.1. Classification (GTDB taxonomy): domain Bacteria; phylum Pseudomonadota; class Gammaproteobacteria; order Competibacterales; family Competibacteraceae; genus Competibacter. The sequence continues at coordinate 935 of JBATDL010000501.1, read as the reverse complement.
GGTCCATGCTGCATTATCTATTGGCAGCATGGCCGGTGCTGAAGGCTTGACGATCCCGTTTTTTGCGTTAATATGACGGTTCTTCGCGGCGGGAATAGCTCAGTTGGTAGAGCACAACCTTGCCAAGGTTGGGGTCGCGAGTTCGAGTCTCGTTTCCCGCTCCAAGATTTCCTGGCCTCGAAACAAAATCGGGGCTTTTTTATGCGCCCGGCCATCAATGCTGCCGGTGTGTGTAAGTCTTCGTCACCGGGCTAGGTGGCAGAGTGGTCATGCAGCGGCCTGCAAAGCCGTGAACGCCGGTTCGATTCCGACCCTAGCCTCCATTTGAAGGTCCAAGGACGTCCAAGGAAATCTGCAAGGAGCACACAAACCCGCGATTCAGCGGGTTTTTTTATGTCCGCTGGACGTTGCTGGACGTCCTTGGACGTCACTGGATAGAAGCGTGAACTTGGGGTAATGTTGGTGGTGCATGTCCCGCCGCCAGAGGCCGTACCCCCATGCCCATCAACGATCCCGCCGTCAAGGCCGCCAAGCCGGCCGCCAAGCCCTGGAAGCTGTTCGACGAAAAGGGCTTGTTCCTGCTGATTCAGCCCCACGGCTCCAAGCTGTGGCGAATCAAGTACCGCTTCGCCGACAAGGATCAACTGTTGGGACTCGGCAGCTATCCCGAAGTCTCCCTCAAGCAAGCCCGCGAGAAGCGCCAGAAGATCCGCGAACAGGTGTGGCGGCCGGTATCGACCCCAGCGCCGCGCGGAAAGCCGCCCAGGCCGCCCTGGCAGGTGAAGGGAGTTTTGAAGCCCTGGCGCGCGAGTGGTATCAGCAGTTCGCCCCCGGCTGGACGCCCGAACACGCCGGCCGGATGTGGCGTCGCCTGGAAGCGGATTTGCTGCCATGGCTGGGCAAGCGCCCAGTTCGGGAACTCGAAGCGCCTGAAC